>NZ_JBFAKG010000033.1:60589-97583 GCF_040655595.1 Saccharopolyspora sp. NPDC050389 | reverse complement strand
ACTGCGGCGCAGCCGGCCTCGATCGCCGCGAACACGTACTTCGGCTGGAAGTGGATGTCGGCGATGACCGGGATCTGCGACTTCTTCGCGATGGCGGGCAGCGCCTCCGCGTCGTCCGCGCTGGGGCAAGCCACCCGGACGATGTCGCAGCCCGCGGCGGTCAGCTCGGCGATCTGCTGCAGCGTGGCGTTGACGTCCGCGGTGAGAGTGGTGGTCATCGACTGGACGGCTACCGGGTGGTCACTGCCGATGCCGACGGAGCCGATCTGGAGTTGGCGGGTCTTGCGGCGTTCGCTCAGTACCGGGGGCGGGGTCGCGGGCATGCCAAGCTGAACGCTCATCACAGTCCTCCGTCGCGCAGGATGCTGTCGGTGATGCCCTCGGCGTCGAGCCCGCAGTCGCGGGCGAGCTGTTGCGGGGTGCCGTGGTGCAGGAAGCGCCCGGGGATTCCGAACGAACGGACGGGCGCGCTGACACCAGTGGCGCCACAGGCGCGGGCGACCGCGTCGCCGACGCCACCACCGTGCAGGCCGTCCTCGACGACGTAGACCGTGCGATGGTCGCGGGCGAGGTCGAGCAGGCCAGAGTCGACCGGCAGCACCCATCCCGGGTCGACGACAGTGACGCCGATGCCGCGCCAGGTCAGCGCTTCCGCAACCGCTAAGCACGTCGGTGCGGTGGCACCGACGGCCACCAGCAGCACATCGTTGCCGCCCGACAGCAACACCTCGACGTCACCGACCCGGCCGACTGCGGGGATGTCCTCGCCGATGGACGCCTTCGGGAAGCGGATTGCCGTCGGTCCGTCCTCGGTGTCGACCGCCTCCTGGAGCAGCCGCCGCAGCCTGGCCGCGTCACGGGGGCAGGCGACCCGCAAACCGGGCACCATGGCCAGCATCGACAAGTCCCACATACCGTGATGGCTCGGACCGTCCGGCCCGGTGATGCCGGCACGGTCGAGTACGAATGTCACGGGCAAACGATGCAGCGCGACGTCCAGCAGAACCTGGTCGAACGCCCGGTTCAGGAACGTGGCGTAGATGGCGACCACGGGGTGCGTGCCGCCCATGGCCAGCCCGGCCGCCGAGGTGACGGCGTGCTGCTCGGCCATGCCGACGTCGAAGAAGCGATCCGGGAATCGCTCGGCGAAGGTGCCGAGCCCGACGGGCAACGGCATCGCGGCCGAGATCGCGACCACGTCCTGCCGCCGCTCACCGATCGCCGCGATCTCCCGCTCGAAGACCGAGGTCCAGGAGGGCTTTCCGGCGCTGACCGGTTTGCCGGTGGCGGGGATAATCTGACCGCAAGCGTGCATCCGGTCCGCCTCGTCCTGCTCGGCGGGTGGGTAGCCCTTTCCCTTGACGGTCACGCAGTGCACGATCGTCGGCCGACTGGTGGCGCGGGCCGCTGACAGCGCCGCGTCCAGCGCCTCGGTGTCGTGACCGTCGACCGGGCCGAGGTAGGTCAGCCCCAGATCCTCGAACAGCGGCTTGGCCCGCGGGTTGTTCCGCAACTCACGCAGGTGCGCGGCGACCGAGCCGACCGTGGCGCTGTAGGACCGTTCGTTGTCGTTGAGCACGACGACGATGGGGTTGCGGGTGTCGCCGATGTTGTTCAGCGCCTCCCAGCACATGCCGCCGGTCAGCGCTCCGTCGCCGATGACCGCGACCACGTGGCGGTCGGACTCGCCGTTGATCGCGAACGCCTTGGCCATGCCGTCGGCGTAGGCCAGCACGGTCGACGCGTGCGAGTTCTCGATCACGTCGTGCTCGCTCTCGGCCCGCGACGGGTAGCCCGACAGGCCGCCGTACTGCCGCAGCGAGGCGAACCCGGCGGCGCGGCCGGTGACGAGCTTGTGCACGTACGCTTGGTGCCCGATGTCGAACAGGATGCGGTCCTGCGGCGAGCGGAACACCCGGTGCAGGGCCAGGGTGAGCTCCACGATGCCCAGGTTCGGCCCGAGGTGACCACCGACCGCGGACACCGAGGTCACCAAGAACTCGCGAATCTCGGCGGACAGCTCGGCCAGGTCGGCATGGTCCAGCCGACGCAGGTCGGCGGGCCCGGCGACGGTTTCCAGCAGCGCTGTGCGCTGCCGTGGCACGGGAACCGACGCGATGAAGTCGCTGACGATGGTCACGGTCACTCCCGAAGGGTCAGGACACCGAGCGGACGGCGCTGGGAAGTCCGAAATGGATGGTTTCGGTCGTCGTCTCGATCTGCCGCACGTCCAGCGGGCCCAACCCGCCCAGTGCGCGCACGATCTCGTCGATCAGGTTCGGTGGCGCGGACGCGCCCGCAGTCAGCCCAACCACACTGGTCTCCGCCAGCCACTCCGGTCGGATGTCGGTGACGTCGTCGATCCGGTGCGCCGGGGTGCCGCCGCGCTCGGCCAGTTCCACCAGACGAACCGAGTTCGACGAGTTGGCGGAACCGACCACCAGCACCAGGTCGGCCTGATCGGCAACCGCGCGCAGCGAGCCCTGCCGGTTCGTCGTCGCGTAGCAGATGTCGTCGGAGGCCGCGCCGCGCAGCGCGGAGAACTTGGCGCGCAACGCCTCCACCACGTCGGCGGTCTCGTCCACCGCGAGCGTGGTCTGGGTCAGGTAGGAGATCCGTGAGGGGTCGTCGATGCTCAACTTGTCCACATCGGACACCGTCTCGACGATCACGGTCTGGTCCGGTGCCTCGCCGAAGGTACCCTCCACCTCCTCGTGACCACGGTGGCCGATCAGGACCACGGTGTCACCGCGACCGGCGTACCGGCGTGCCTCGGAATGCACCTTGGACACCAGCGGGCAGGTTCCGTCGATGACTCGCAGTCCCCGTCGGTCGGCCTCGTTGCGGACAGCGGGGGACACGCCGTGCGCGGAGAAGACCACCGTCACGTCGTCGGGCACCTCGTGGAGCTCGTTCACGAACACTGCCCCGCGCTTCTCCAGGTCCCGCACGACGTGCTTGTTGTGCACGATCTCCTTGCGGACGTACACCGGGCTGCCCTCGGCCTGCTCGAGCGCCCGTTCGACGATGCCGATCGCGCGCTCCACGCCGGCGCAGAACGAGCGCGGGCTGGCCAGCAGCACCGTGCGGGGCGCGGCCACCGACAGCCAACTGCCGAGCACACTGTCCACTATGGTCCGGCTGCGCTGGTCGGCGCCAATGGCGAGCAGGTCGATATCGCCGCCACGCGGCGCCGAAGCGATCTGCTCACCGACGCCAACGTCCACATGGGTCGAGACGGCGCTGACGCCGTGCCGGCGCAGCTCACCGACCAGCAGCGGTGCCGCCGAGCAGTCCGACGGCAGCCGGTCGGCGAGACGGTAGCTGCTCGCGACGAGGACCGCGTCGCTCGGGGCCGGATTGGCGGGCGTTGCCCTGATGTGCCAGACGAGTGGGTGCACGACCTTCTCCTCAGCTGTTGCGACGGGTGACGAGTTCGGCTAGTACGAGCAGTTCCGATTTGGCCTGCTCGTCGAGGTGGACGGCCTCCAGCGCCGCGAGGGCATCGGCGAGCTGCTCCCGGGCGTGGCGCTGGGTCGCCTCGCGACCGCCGGCCCGTTCCACCAGCAGCGCCACCTCGGTGACCTGCTCTGGCGTGAAGGCCTCGGGCTGGGCGTAGCGTTCGGCCAGTTCGGTGGCAGCTGGGCCACCCGCGCGCAGCGCGCTCACCACGGGGTAGGACTGCTTGCGCCGCACCAGGTCCGCGCCGGCCGGCTTGCCGGTGACCGCCGGGTCGCCCCAGATGCCAAGCAGGTCGTCGATGAGCTGGAAAGTCAGGCCCAGGTGCTCGCCGAAGTCCCGCAACGCCTTCCGCTGCCGCTCGTCCCCACCGGCGAGCACCGCGCCCAGCTCGCACGAGGTGCCCAGCAGCGCGCTCGTCTTGCCCCAGGCCATGGTCAAGTACTCGCCGGTGTCGACGTCGTTGCGCTCCTCGAAGGACAGGTCGGCGCTCTGCCCCTCGCACAGCGCGCTCACGCACTGGGCGAGCACGTCCACCGCGGTCGCGGTGCAGGCAGGAGACCCCGTGGCCGCGAGCGCCTGGAACGCGGCGGCCAGGATCACGTCGCCGGCCAGGATCGCCCGGTTGACGCCGAAGACAGACCAGGTGGTCGGCCGGTGCCGACGCATCTCGTCGGCGTCCATCACGTCGTCGTGCACCAGCGAGAAGTTGTGCACCAATTCCACTGCGACAGCCGCCCCGACCGCGACCTCCGGTGCGCCGCCGACCGCCTGGGCGGACAGCAGCGTCAGCGCGGGCCGGATCGCCTTGCCAGCTGGTGCCTGGCACGGCTCGCCAATCGCGTCCCACCACCCGAGGTGGTAACCGGCCAGGTGCAGCATGGAGTCCGGCAGCCGGCGCACCGCGGCACACAGCACCGGTTCGATGGTGGTCCGGCTCCACCCGAGGACCTCGCTGGCTGATCGGTGTGCCGACGTCGTCGCAAGAGTCACGGCATCCTCATTTCGCAGCGCTGATTGGATGTGGCCGCCGTCTCGCGGCGACACCGAAAATCTCGAAGCAGAGTGGGGCGTGCCACATCATTAGTCGATGCGTACGCCTGTACTGATTCTGGTCGTAGTTTGCGGTCGCGTAGGAACGGCCCGGACGTACGCGGGTGAGCAGATTTACCGAACTTGCTTCCAAGCCAGGCGAGAACCATTCACTTGAGGAAGGCTCAGATCCTTGTCGCAGCTACCGCGTTTTGTTCAACGAATGTGACCAAGCCAGACTGCGCGACAGATGGGTCTTTCACAAGAGAAAGTTTCAACAGGTGAAACCAGCTCGGGCGGAACGAGCTATGAGCGTTTCTAATGTGAGTTGATCAAGTCTGTCGTGATCGCTTCTTGTGGTTGATGATCTCTCCCCGCGTTCGGTGCCCAATGAGCTGTGGGCGTTGGCGGAGCCGCTCATCCCGCGGCTCGAACCGCGACCGCAGGGGGGTGGGACGGCACCGGTGGATGACCGAGCCGTGATCACGGCCATCGTGCGAGCAGTCGCTGTTCCCCGGCATTGACAGCGCCGGTGGCTATGTCGACCTCGGCTCGCAGCGTCGTGCGCATCGACGAATTCCTCGAACCCGCCGACGTAGCGGCGCTGGCCGACGCGGGCCTGACCGCCTACCAGGCCGCCGCGAAGGCCGCCAGAACCCTGCGGACCGGAGACCGCTGCGTGGTGATCGGCGCGGGCGGGCTCGGGCACATCGGGATCCAGGTGCTGAAGGCGCTGACCTCGGCCGAACTCGTCGTCGTGGACCGCAATTCGGACGCCGTGAAGCTCCGCCGTGTCCATCGGAGCCGACCACAGCGTCGTCGCTGACAGCGACTGGTCCTGGCTCGGAGAGATGTCCGTGCTAAGCGAGTCCTGAACACCCGCAATTCCACTTCCGGTTGGAGGAAGCAATGTTCGCACACGGGAAATCGTCACGCGTCGCACTGGTCACGGGTGCCGCGTGAGGCATCGGCAAGGGTATTGCGCTGCGTCTGCCCGCTGACGGCCTGGACGTCGCGAGCTTCGTGTCCTACCTGGCCTCACCGGACTCCGACTACATGACCGGTCGGTCGATGATGATCGACGGCTGCATCCAGTTCTCCTGATCGCTGTCGCCTCCATCGTCGTCGTTGTTGCTGTCCCACGATCCGCGCCGTTTCTTCTTCGGTTGCACCGCCATTAGCACTGCGGTTGCGGCCATCGCTAACAAACCCAGCCCCAAGTATGAGGTCCGGCGAGCTCAGATTGCCTGGATGTGGCTCTCCAGGCCCGGTCACTGAAGGGCGCTAATCCGAAGTGGACGATGGTATCGAGGATGTTGCTGCGACGACAGCCGCTGAAGTGCCGGGAGGTCGCCAGCCCGCAGAGTTCGACCGGCCAGGACTTGACCACTTCGTCGTCGCCTTCGCGATCACCTTCGAAGGACGTACCCACCCGCCAACGATTAGTTACTCCGCGCACGCATCGCAGCAGCACCGGAACTGGCCCTCTGAGAAGGCACGCCCCCTCCCAGTTGCCCACGGATTTCAAGCATCGCTCCGTCGTATGGCGAGTCGCAGCGTTGCGCGAGTCCCAGTGCGGTCGGCTGCGAAAGATAGTAGGATGCCTTTTGAGCAGACTTACTGGCCTCCATTCGGACCGCGTCCAAATTCATCGAATTAACCGGGCCCGCGACGGACATCCCGGCCACAATCCGCTTATCCGCACCGAAGATCGGAACCGCAACCTCAGCTTCGTCAGAAAGATATTCGCCATGTGAGTACGCCACAGATTTCCGGCGAACAATCGTCAGCTCGCAGCTGAGATCGCCAACCCTTGTAACCGTCATTGCTGTGAACCGCTTCAGCTCCCGCTCGGCGAGCCCGGCGATGACGTCATGCTCATATGAGAGGAACAGTTTGCCCACTGCGCTGCAATGAGCCGGCACCGGCTGCCGGAATCTGTCGTTATGCCACTGATGATGCAGCCGATCCGAGTAGAAGACGTAGCCCCGGTGCAACACTCCAACGCTCACCGCAGAATGCGTCCGCTCATATAGCGACAGTAGGAAAGGCATCAGCTTACGCTGCAGTGCAGCAGCCCGAATTGCTTCCGGTCTCGGCTGAAGCATTTGGTTACCAAGTGTGTAACCATCACCTGCTCTTTCCGCAAACCCTCGCGCAACGAGCGTGTTCAATATCCGGTGCACGGTTGCCTTGGAGAGACTAGTAGCACGGGCAAGGCCGGATAGGCTGGACGGCGAACCGTGCGCTGCCAACGCCTCCAGAAGCGACAACGCTCGATCAACGCTGCGCGTGAAGCCTCCTTGCGTCTCTGCGCGATCCGAGGCATGGCATGGCTGCTCTCTCATCGTCACACGCTCCTCGTTTGTAGGACTGGGGAGCTGCAGGCTTGCCTAGGTGCAGGAGCAGCAACAGACCTAGATAGAAATATGTGCACTTTTGATCGCCCTGATGGGGTCACACGGACAGGCACCGGCGGGGCCCGCGCCGGGACTTCACGGCGGGGATCGCCAAGCCAGCCGCTTGAGGGCGTGAGCGTCGTTGGTATTGACGGCCGAGGCCGCGACAGCCGGCGCCAGTCTCACCCGGTCGGACAGTGCATGGATCCTTCAACCCGGGTTTCCCGCGGTGCACGGAGCTGAGACCGGTCAAAGACCCCTATTTCTTGGTCCTGGCCGAGGCTTCGGCCAGGACCACGCGGGACCAGTCGATCATTCCCCGGCTGTCGAGTTCATCGAGTACCGCGCGATGCGACCTGCGCCATAATCTTGCTTTCGTCCACTCGGTGAAGCGGCGAACCGTGGTAGAGACCTTCACCCCGAAGCTGGGCGGCAGGTGTCGCCACACGGACCCACTGGTCAGGACGAACACCGTCGCGGTGAACACAGCACGATCGTCCACGTGAGACCGTCCGCCTGCGGCAGTCTCCGCCAAGGTTTCGCCACTACGTCTTGAGTTGCCACATCTACGTCCACAACGTCACGTAACTGGTGTTCCGCAGCGTGGAACGATCCGGATCGTTGCAATCCCAACAGTGCTTATCCTTGCGGCGATCCGACTTCCAGCAGACCGCCTCTTCAGGTGATCGGAGCGGCAGCATGTCAGAAACAATTTTGCCCGAGTTCTCCGCAACGACGTCCGCCTTTGTGCCGCGTGCCCGCGGGGTTGGGATGATCACGAGTACAGAGCTGCACCGGAAGTTGCTCGACGTGGTGGCCAAGCACGACTTCGATGAGCTTCGTGCGCTCTACCATGACGACTACGTCTACCACAACGCCAGCAGCGCTGAGCGGCACGGTGCTGAAGCAGGGGTTGAGGTGGCGCGCACGTACACAGAGGCCTTTCCTGACATGAGTTTCGACATCCGGCACATCAACGATGCCGGTGACGGACGCTCGCTCGCCGAGGTCGTCGTGCATGGCACCAACACCGGCCCACTGCATGGGATGCCCGCGACCGGCCGGACGATCTCACTCCTGATGGCCAACGTCATCGAAGTGCGTTCAGGTCTGATCTACCGCGAGTTCGAGTACTACGACTCCATGAGTCTCCTCGGTCAACTGGGCCTCGCGGGAAAGGTGATCTGATGCGGGAAACTTCCGCATGCTCGGACTACAACGTCGTGGTGGTGGGCGCTGGCATCGCCGGCCTCACCGCGGCGTTTCTCCTGCAGCGCGAAGGATATCGCGTCACGGTACTGGAGAGCTCGACTAGAGACGAGGTCGGGGGACGCATGGCGAACGTGGACCACGGCGGCTTTCCCGTCGACCTCGCCGCTTCCCTGCTGTCCTATCGGTATCAGCATCTCCTCCGACTCGCGGCAGCGGTGAACGCTCGGCCGCTCCGGTCGTCGAGCCTGGTCGGTGTAGTGAAAGAGGGACGCGTCCAACGTATCAACGTCAAGTCCTTGCCGCGTATGGCAGCAGGCATGCTAAAGCTGGTGCCACCGACCGACGCGGTTCGACTCCTGATCGACTACGCCCGACTGCGGCCCTCGCTCAGCTGGGAGGACATGTCGTCGATGTCCACGCATGATCACCATTCGGTCTCCGAGTACGCGGCCCGGCGGGGCATCAGCAACGCGACCGTGGACTACGCGCTCGATCTGCTGTGCATCCTCGCCTCCTTGGAGGACGCCGAAGTAACGTCGAGTATCGGGCCCTTCATGATCCTGCGCAGCCTGCTCGGGGGAGGGGGGTTCTTCACCTCGACGGCCGGGGTCGGCTTTCTTCCCCAGGCGCTCGCCGAGCACGTGGTGGTCGAGCACGAGGCGACTGTCCTGTCTGTAGAGGAGTCTGCGGGAGAGGTCGAGGTGACCTGGTGTCGTGACAACGCAACGACAACCGTCCGAGCGGAAGCATGTGTGATCGCGGTGCCGCCGCCGCTCGTCCACGGGATCTACCCCCAGCTTCAAGAAATCGAGAGAACGGCGTTCGAATCGCTGCGGTACGCCGCGAGTATCCACATCGCATTCGGGCTGGACCGGCCTACTTCGGCCAAAGAGGTCGTTCTCGACTTCCCACGCAAGGAGCATCCGGACATGTGCGGATTCGTGTTGCCGCACAACATGGCGGAAGGACGGGTGGCCGCGGGACGTGGCCTCGCCATGGCCCATTTCCGCGGCAACTGGTCGGCGTCACACCTCGACTCGGACGATGAGTTTCTGGCGGCCGCAGCCCTGGCCGGAGCGCGACACCTGCGGGTGCTCCCTGAGCTCGAGAGTCACGCCGAACTGCTCCGCGTCTGCCGCGTTCCTCAGGGTATCGTGGTCCGCCGTCCCGGTGACTACCGCGCGTTGAAGGGGCTCAGCGCGGCACGTCCGGCAGAAAGCAGAGTCCAGCTCGCTGGCGGCGACTTCCTCGCGCACTCGACGACCAATCACAGTGTCGCCTCCGGGATGCTCGCCGCGCAACGAATCGGGCGCGTACTCAGCACCCCGATTCCGGCGAGAGTGAGGTAGCCGTGCCAACTTTCGATCTGGCAGCGCAACGCATAGGCGTTCCATTTTCGCCGGCGCGCAGTCCGCACGCGGCAGTACTCGACGCCAACCTCACCGCCTGGCTGAACGAAACGAGTGTCGTCGGCGACGGGGCTGTCGCGCGGCGCGTGCGAGCAGCTTGCTTCAGCGACCTGATCGCTTCCGTGTATCCCCAGGCTGGGTGTTCAGAGCTCAATCTCATCGGACGCCTCATCGTCTGGATGTTCGTCTACGACGACCACTTCGACCCTCATCGACTGGGCCTGGCACCCGACCGGGCGCACCAGGCTGCTGACCAGCTCGCTCGAGTTCTCCGCAGCAGCGGTTCGCCGGGCTCACATGAACCACTGTGGCACGCGCTGGACGAGCTATGGCACCAGGGCTTTCGCGAGGTCGACCCCCTGCTCAGGGAACGTCTTGCCGACCATCTCCTCGTTTTCGCCAGAGGAGTCGCGCTAGAGGTGTCGATGCGGGTGGACCAGAAAGTGCCGCTACTGGATGCCTACATCGACCTGAGGCTGGACACCTTCGCTTGGCTGGTTCTTGTAGACCTGATCGAGGTTGCCGAAGGCATCGCGGTGCCGCAATGCATACGTAACACAGACACCTATGCCGATCTAATCCGCACCACGGGCAGGATGATGTTCCTCATCAACGACTTGTACTCGTTGAACAAGGAGATCGCCGCCGGCGAAACCCACAACATCGTCTTCGTACTCCAGCGGAAGTACGGCAACGAGCTTTCCGAGGCGTTCGCCAAGGCGGTCGATCTCTTCCGCAACGATGTCGTTCGTTTCATCGAGCTCCGCACGCGACTGGAAAGGATGTCGTTGTCGCAGGGCGAGCGGATCGCGGTATCCCGGCATGTCCGAGCACTGGAACATATCGTGCGCGGCGAGCTTGACTGGTGCCGGGAGAGCGCGCGGTACCGGACCGGCCCTGAGTCTGGAGCAGCGAATCTCGACTTGGAGGAAAGGCCAATGTTATGAGGGACTTCAGTCAAGCGGTGGTGATTGGTGCTGGCGTGTCTGGACTACTGGCAGCGCGGGTGTTGAGCGAGAGGTTCTCCTCCGTGCTCCTGCTTGAGCGAGATCGCCTGACAGGCAAGGATCACCGTGCCGGCATACCGCAGTCCCATCACCTGCACGCCCTCAGCGCTCGGGGTGGCGAGCTGGTGGAGGAGTTATTCCCAGGATTCCGCGACGAGCTGAGTGACGCGGGAGCACCGACCTTCGACTTTGGTGCGCAAGTCGCCGTCAGGTTTGCCGACGGTTGGGCGGCAAGACCGCAGACTGGCCTGATCGTCCAGTCGTTCACCCGGTCGCTGTTCGAGTCGTCGCTGCGGGAAAGGGTGCTCGCGCTGCCGGGTGTCGAGCTCGCGGATGGATGCGCCGTGCTTGGTCTGAGAGCCGACGAACGTGCCGTCACCGGTGTCGTCTACCGCGACGCCGATGGCGAAAAGACGTTGCTCGCGGGTCTCGTTGTGGACGCGAGCGGCCGGTCTTCGCATCTTGCGGAGTGGTTGGAGCAGGCGGGATTCGGCCGACCCAGGGAGGCCGTACTCAATGTGGGAGTGGGATACGCGTCAAGGCTCTACGACAACCCGTCCGATGTATGGCCAGAGTGGACTGGGCTCGCCGAGTTCCTCCAGGCTCCGGACGTGCGACGGGGAGGCTTCGTGTCCAGGGTGGAAGGGGGTCGGATGCTCCTCACCCTTCAAGGCATCGAGGACGGTAAACCCCCCCACGACGAGGAGGCGTTTGCGGAGTACCTCAGAAAGTTGCGCGTGCCTGTGGCCGACCTGGTCGCGCGGATGAGCCCGGCATCATCGATCCGGCGATACTCGCGCACCGAGAACCGCAGACTGGCTTGTCATCGGTTGCGTCGCTGGCCCGATGGGTTGATCGCGGTCGGAGACGCCGTATGTATGTTCAACCCGGTTTACGGGCAGGGTTTGACAGTGAGCGCCTTCGAGGCGACTGACTTGCGTGAGTTCCTGCGGGAATGCCCTCCGCGTGGAATCCCGACCGGTGCTACCAGACGGTTCCAGCGCGTACTGGCCCGCCGGACGCTGTGGCCATGGCTGCTAGCGACCTCATCCGACTGGGGCTGGCAACGACATCGCGCACCGCTGCCGATCCGAGCAGGGCTCAGCTATATGCGCAGGCTCATGCGCGTGATGCCGCACGACGATGTTGTGTATCAGCAGTTCCTCCGGGTTCTTCACATGGTGGATCCGCCCACGACGCTGGGTCGCCCGTCGATCGTGCGACGCGTGCTGCGACACCGGTCCGGCAAAGCCGCTCGCAATGCGCTGCTGTCGGAGCAGCCTCTCGCTGGTGCAGAACATTAAGTCGCACAACGGAAGGGTTGCCTCGCTAGGAGGACATCCGTTATGCGGCTCGCAAGAAGGGGTTGCGCTCGTACGGCGCGGTCTAGCGATCAACATTGACACGGCGCGCATGGTCCGCGAGGATCGCGCTGATGTCAGCTTTCTAACCCGTGGGCGCGGTGTAGACCGTCGCCAGTGCCTTGGTGAACGCACTCCAGTGCGTCCGGGAGGCGTAGCGCAGGTTGGAGCGCGCCAGGTTCACCACGCACTTCTGCGCGGTGACCAGAGGCTACAGAAGCTGCCGCG
This sequence comes from Saccharopolyspora sp. NPDC050389, assembly GCF_040655595.1. NCBI lineage: Bacteria > Bacillati > Actinomycetota > Actinomycetes > Pseudonocardiales > Pseudonocardiaceae > Saccharopolyspora > Saccharopolyspora sp. NPDC050389. Next base: position 85,476 of record NZ_JBFAKG010000033.1, on the reverse strand, counting down.
TCGTTGTCCGCTCTCGCACGACTTGACGATCTATTGGAGGAATTCTTGTCTACTATGGACTATGCGGGTGTCCGGACGAGTTCTCCGAGTGGGCCGTACTCCATTGCACGGTTAAACGGTTATCCGGTGATGTGTCGTCGGATTGAGGAGGCGAGCGGGCAGCATTGTGAAGTCGTGCGAGCAGTGTCGATAAGCGTTCATGTGGTGCGCCTGGCGTCCGTGTAGTGTCCCTGATCGCAGGCGCGGAGGTCCTTCGGAGGTCGGCGTGAGTTCGTTCGGCGGCAAGGTGGCCATCATCACCGGGGCGACTAGTGTGGAACCGGGCGGAGTGAACATCGGAGGTGCCGCGGCGGCCGAGTTGGCGTCATCCGGCGCGCGGGTCGTGGTTGCGAGCCGCACCATTGAGAACGTGGAGCGGCTTGCGGCCATGTTGAACGAGAAACACGGGCCTGGCACCGCGCTCGCCGTCGCTACCGACGTCCGCTCCGAGAACCAGGTTGAGCAGTTGGTGGCCACCGCGGTCAATGCGTTCGGTGGGTTGCATGTGCTGATCAACGCGGCGGGGATCTTCCCGGTCGGTGACGGCGATCTCGCGTCCATGTCGGTCGATGTGTGGGACGACGTGATGGCGGTGAACTTGCGCGGCACGATGCTGGCCACGAAATATGCGCTTCCGCACCTGCGCGAGGTCGGTGGAGCGATCGTCAACACCGCGTCCACGCACGCGTTCGCCGGTGACAGCGGCCTTACCGCGTACGGCGCGACCAAGGCGGCCATCTTGGCGTTGACCGCGTACACCGCCACCCAATATGGCCAGGAGGGCGTCCGGTGCAACGCAGTGTGCCCTGGCGTCACCATTACGCCTCCTGCGCTGCGACTGCCCGCGGTAATGATGGGCATCTACCGCAGGCACGTCGTTGCGCCTGAGCTCAACGGTCCGGAACAGTTGGCCAAACTCTATTGCTTTCTCGCCTCAGATGACGCCGGTGCCATCAACGGCGAACACGTCCGAGCGGACAACGGCATGCTGGCGCAACAACCCTTCGTGCCCGACATGCGTGACCTGACTAGGGCGGCCGTACCCGACGAGCTGGACTGACCGCCTGACGTAGGAAACGCGGATACCTGGCCGCTGTTGGTCGCCGCCGCGTACCTCGACGTGATCGTTCCTGACGATCGCGGCCGCGGACTTGTTCTTCGCGTGCCGTTCACCACGCCGCCGCCGCCCGCATTCGACGTTGGTGGCCAAGTCCCGAGGAGCCGGTAGTCGGCGATCGTCATGTCGGCGCAGTGGTTCTGTTATCCGGAATTTCGGAGGCCACCCGAGCTCGCGTTACCGTGAATGACGGGCCGCGCAGGATGATCGGCACGTTGGTGCAGGCGGAGCGTCATGGCGTTGGCCTTGCGCCTGATGGTTTCTATCTTTCGAGACATGCCACATCTGAAGGCGAGAATCACTTCTGCTTTCGTTACCGGCTGTCGTCACAAGGAGGCCCGCTGTGGCTGAAGTATCTATGGTGGAACTCGATCCCACCGGTCGTAATGTGCACGGGGAAGTCGCCCGGCTGCGTGAGAGTGGTCCGGCGGCGTTGGTTCTTCTGCCCGGTGAGGTCCGGGCGTGGTCGGTCACGCGCCCCGAGCTGGTCAAGAGGCTCGCTGGCGACCGACGGGTGTCGCGAGACCCGCGACGGCACTGGCCGGCTATGGCGACGGTTCCGGCTGACTGGCCGTTGAACGCGTTTGTGCAGCTGAAGTCGCTGATTACCGCTTATGGCGAGGACCATCGACGACTCCGTAAGCCGCTCAGCGGTACCTTCGGCCGGCGGCGGCTCGAACTGCTCCGCCCGCGCATCGAGGAGATCGTCGACCAGTTGATCGACGGCATGGACGCTGACGCGGGAGCACCGATCTGCCTTCGCGAGCGCTTCGCTGCACAGGCACCCGCTGAGGTGATGTGGGATCTCTTCGGTGTGCCGGACTCGTTGCGCGCCAGGTTCTCGTCGGGCTTGCCCAGGTTCACCAACACCGCGGCCACGCCTGACGAAGCCGGCGCGGCGTTCAACGAGATGGTCTCGTGCGCGATGGAACTTCTCGCCGCCAAACGGGCTTTTCCCGGGCAGGATCTGGCTACCGATCTGGTGGAGGGGCAGGCGTCCGATCCGTCGATGACCGACGAAGTCCTCATCCACACCCTTATCACGATGCTCGGTGCGGGCATCGACACCACCTCCAACCACATCGCCAACGCCGCACGCGCGCTGGCGGTGGATCCGGTTCAACGTCGGCTCGCTGTTAGTGGCGAGGTCGGGTGGGACGACGTGGTCGAGGAGTCCCTGCGCAGGGACGGTCCTGTCATGCATTTGCCGTTGCGGTTCGCTGTCGAGGACTTCGACCTGGAAGGCGTGACGATCAAGCAGGGCGAGGCGATCCTCTTGGCCTTCGGCGCACCAGGACGAGACCCGGGCTGGCACGTCGACGCGCACGAGTTCGATTTGACACGCAGCGAGAAGGACCATCTGGCCTTCGGGTACGGCGTGCACTACTGCGTCGGAGCGCCGTTGGCCCGGCTCGAGGGAGCCATCGCGCTCGAGCGCTTGTTCACCCGTTTTCCCGACCTTGAACTTGCTGTCCCGTCGGACGAGCTGGTCCCTCACACCTCGTTCATCGGCTGTGGCTTCCAGTCGCTGCCGGTGAATCTCCGGCCGCGGGTGCATGCGGAACGCTGAGACGCGAGAAATGCCGCCGGGCGCGGTTTCGAGGTTGCTTGCCAGACGGCTCTTCAAGGCGAGCTTGTCCAGCATGCCGCGATTCTGATCAGGAGTGTGAAGTGCTTCCGGGTTAGCGCGGCGGTGCGAGCGGGAAGCGCTGGTCCAGCCATGTGGTGATCTCGGCTGCGGCGAGTTCGGTGCCCGTGGGCTCACCAGGGTTGATGGGGCGGCCGAAGTGCAGGCCGCGCACCGCGGCTGTGGTGAGGTCGTCGGTGCCGAGCGCGTCGATCATGTGGCGGGAGTCGCTGGGGAAGGCTGCTTGATCACCGGTGAGTTCGATGAACAGGGTGGGGACAGTGATCTGGGGTGCGCAGCGGACGAATTCGGCGTTCGAGCTCAGTCCGGACCAGGTCGACAGCCACGCCTCGGGGGTGGTGAGGCGGCCGAACCCGACCTGCCCGTAGTTGATCAGGTCGGGTCGCCTGCCGAACAGCGAGCCGTACGGGCGCTCGTTCGGGTCGAGCGAGAGGTCCACGGTGCGCGGATCGGCGTCGGTGCGGAACACGGTGATGATGCGGGGCGCCAGTGAGCGGCGCCGGTCCACGGCGCGTCCGCTGGTCTTGAAGGCCGAGCGGGCTTCCGCTGTGCGGGCGAGGTGTTCGCGGGCGACGGCGTCGATCCGGGCGACGCGAGCGCGTTGGGCGGCGCGGTACCGGCGGAGGAATTCCTCGCTGTACCCGGAGCTCGTCGGCGGCTCGGCGAACCCGTTCGCCGGGTGGAACGGGTCGAGCTCGGGGACTACGGAAAGTGGGTCGCACTCGTCGGCGACGGACGGGTCGATGCACGCGAGCAAGAGCTGCCCCTGACCGGGGTGCGGAGCGAGAAATATCGCTCCGTCCACGAGAGGCATCGTGGCTTCGGCAAGCTCGACCGGCCGGCCGCCGGGAGTGGTCGCGATACGCGCGCCGGGGGAGTGCGCGGCCTGTTCGAGGTAGAACGCGAACAGTGTGCCGCCGCCGGAGTGGCCGAGCGTGACGATGGACTCGAAACCTCGCTCGCGCAGGAACACCTGTCCGGCCGCGAGGTCGAGCAGCGCCTGCTCGTGCAGGAGGGTGAGGTCGTTGTTGGCCGACCGGGTCTGCTGGGTCCAGACGGCCGCTCCGGCGCGCAGCAGCAGCGGCACCAGCGGATGGTGCGTGACGTCCTGGCGCGGGTGCATCAGGCAAACGACCGTGCGGGCACTGGGCACCGTGGCCAGCACGCCATGCACTGTGGCTCCGTCGGAGGTGGTCAGCCTGTGCACGGACGTGACCGTGGCTGCTGGCCGTTCCTCGATGGTGACGTAGCGGTCGGCGCCGAGCCGCGTCGGTGGCGCGCTGTCGCTCATGCTGGTTCCACTCGCAACGCGTTCTTGTCGTGCTGGGTGATGCGGCTGTTGCGGGCCACGCCCCCGATGGCGGAGTACCAGACCGCGTGCCGGCAGCCGGTGGCGCGCCGGTCGATCACGATCGGGCCAGTCGCGTATATCTCGAAGTACGGGCCGATCCGCCCGATGGTCACCTCGGGGTCCTCGGCGGCGACCTCGGCCAGTGCGGTGTTCTCAGGCACGTCGAGGATGTAGAGCGTCGTCATCGCCTGGCTTCTTGCCGGTAGCGTGTTTGCTTCCAGTTCGCCGCGCGTTCGACGATCAGCTCGGCTTTGCGGAGCAGCAGTTTGCCGAACGTCGGCTCCGGGGCGCCGACGACGTCGAGCAGTGCGTCGATGGTGAGGTTCGCGTCGAGGTCTTCCTGTGGCGTCACCGGTCGCAGCGCCCTGGTGATCTCGAACATGTAGCCGTTCGGGTCGTGGGTGTAGATCGACTCGATGGTCTCGTGCTGGATCTGCATTTCCACGGGCCAGTCGCTCGCGTCGAGCCGGCGTCGGTACTCCAGCAGGTCTTCCTCGTTATCGACGTGGATAGCCAGGTGCCGCGAGCGCACGAAGAACTCCGGGACCTCTTCGCCGAACCGGGCGTACACGTCGCCCTTCGCTCCGGCGGTGCCGCCGATCTCCGCGCCGGTGCCGAAGTAGTAGAAAAACGCGATTCGGTCGTTGTTGCCGATGTCGAAGAAGAAGTGGATGAAGTCGGGGTGGTCTTCCGGCCCCCACCCCGCCGCGCAGATCGAGTGCACGACCGGGAAGCCGAGCACGTCCCGGTAGAAGCGCACTGTGGCGGCCGGGTCGAACGTCGGGAACGCGACATGATCGATCCCCTGCGCCCGGTGGTCCCTCTCTGCCATTGGTTGCCTCCTCGACGTCGCGCGTGCGGGCATCTTGGACCTTACGCAAGATTCAACGGGTGAGTCAATGGTTCAACGCAAGCGATGAACTTGGCGTGTGCGCAACGTGCGAGCAAGAAATACACACCCAGCCGGGCATTAGGCCAGGCAGGCCTGCGGTTCGGCTCGGTGTCCACAGTGGCCGAACCTACGAAAAAGGCAGTCGCAGCGTTGTTGGACACGCTGCCTTTGCAACACGTTCGGGGGCAAGATCAAGTCTCCGCGTCGAAGGCCGTGGCGCACTTCGTCGGGCTCTGACCAGCGGGCACAGGAAGTTCTTCGGCGAGTGCTGGGGGTCTTCTGCTGTTCCGGTCAGCTGATTGTCTGCCTGGGCGTGTGTGACTCGGCCTGGCGGATCAGCTTGGCTCGATGAGCCGGATGGGTTGTTGCTGGGCGGCTGGCCCGCCAGCACCAACTCGCCTGTCCGCCTCTCATGCGTCCGGCGAGGGCTGGACAGGCTCGTGGTCCGGCGGGGCCGGAACGCCTGGCGCTCCAGAGGACTCGCAGTTGATGGGATTGGCCAGAACACCTGGCGCGTCGCTGGGGACGTCAGGGATGGGCAGCGCAGGAAGTGCGAGCAGACCGACGACGTACGGCGCCTGATCCTCAACCGCCGAGGAACGGTGCCCGGCACACCGAGCATCGTTCCTCAGATCCTCCTAGGTGCCAGCTAGAGGTCGAGGATGCGTTCCAGGTAGTCGAGGTCTTCGCGCAGCATCTTCAACGCGGCCGTGGGACCCGCGCCGTCCACGACATGGTGATCGGCGCGTCGCAGTGCGCCGACGGCCATGTCGGAGAGCTGCTCGATGACGGTCTCAGTGGTGTCGCGGCCACCGGGGTGGAACCACCAGGCGACCCAGTTGCACATGCCGAGCACGCCGAGCGCGGCGATGCGCGAGTCCACGGGCCGGAACTGTCCGGTGCGCACGCCTGCCTCGATGACCCCGGCGATCGTCTTGAGGACGGCTCGGCGGCTGTCGGCGTAGGCGGCGGTGAGCTCTTCGGGCAGTTCGGCCTCGGAGCGGATCAGCAGCCGGAACCGGGCGGGCTGCGTCGCGCGCCGCGCCACTATGACCTCGACGACGCCGCGCAGTTTCGCGACCGGGTCGAGCTCCGGCCGTGCGGCCAGCTCGCTGAGCTCGTCCAGCGGCCCGTTGGTGACCTCGGTGACGAGCTTGGCCAGCAGCTCGTCTTTGCTCTTGACGTAGTAGTAGAGCGCGGGCCGCGTGATGCCCAGTGCGTCGGCAATGTCCTGCAGGCTCGTGCCTGCGAACCCGCGTTCGGCGAACAACCGAGTTGCGTGCTCGTAGAGCTCGTTCTCCACCAGTTCGCGTCGCGCCGTGCTCACCCGCGCACTGGGCTCGCCGCCGTCGCTTCCGCGCTGGGACGATGCCTCTCCAGCTTTCTTGCGGGCGTTTGCCCGGGGTGTACCGCCGCTCATGGCTGTGATGGTAGAGGTGTTGCCGCCGCGAGAAGGCTGCCCGCGCCGGGAAGCTCCGGCGCCAGCCGCAGGTCCCGCAGCAGGCTGTACGCGCCGGCTGCGGCCACCGCCGGCAGCCCGGGTTCCTGCTCGACCGGTGCAACCAGGTTGAGGGAGGGTGTGACGTTCGAGCTCGGGACGACGAGTCTGATCCGGTGCCTGGTCATGAGGTCCTCCTCGGGTCTTGACGTTCGGCGGTGACCTTCGCTGCGATGTCGGCCCGCAGTTGATTCTTGTCGACCTTCCCGATGAGCGTGCGCGGGATCTCGGCGAGATGCTCAATGCGTTCGGGCCATTTGAACTTCGCCACCTGCAGGTCTGCGAAGTGTTGCCGCACTTGGGAGAGATCGAGTGGTTGGCCTTCGACCACCAGGTACGCGCACGTCCGCTCGCCGAGGCGGGGATCGGGCATCGCCACGACGGCGGCCGCGGTGACGCGAGGATGCCGCAGGAGCAGCAGCTCGACCTCAGCAGCGCTGATCTTCTCGCCGCCCCGGTTGACGAGGTCCTTGATCCGGCCCTCGATGGACACGTAGCGCTCGCCCTCGACCAGACGGATCGAGGCGAGATCGCCGGTACGGTAGTAGCCGTCGGAGGTGAACGCCTTCGCGTTGTGGTCCGCGGCGTCGAAGTAGCCGCGCAAGGTGTACGGGCCGCGGCAGCACAACTCGCCGGTCTCGCCGTCGGGCGCCTCGGTCTCGGTGCCAGGCTTGAGGATCCGAACCGCATCCATTTCGGACAGTGGCGTGCCGACGGTGGTCGCACGGGCGTCGCGGGGAGCACCAGGCCGGGTGGTGAGGAACATGCCTTCTCCCATGCCGAACAGCTGCCCGGACCACAGGCCGCGGCGTTCGAGGTCGTCGAATAGGGCGGGGGGCACCTTGGTGCCCGACAGCACGACCTGGCTCACCGCCCTCGTCGCGGCCGTGAACTCCGGGTGGGCGACAGCGTTGAAGTGCCCGTGACCGAGCAGCACGTGCGTAACGCCCTCGCGGGCCATCAGGGGCAGGGACTCGTCGAGGTCAGGAGTGCCCAGGACCAGGCACGCTCCGACACTGTGCGGGCCGTGCACGGCACAGGTGATTCCCGCGTTGTGGATGATCGGGATCAGGTGAGCTACGCGCGTCGTGGTGTCCCAGCCCCACGAGCGGGCGTAGGCCACCGCGTTGTACCAGTACTCCGCGTGCAGCCGTGGGATGATCTTCGGCACGCCGCTGGTCCCGCCGGAGAGCTGGAACACCGCGACGTCGTCCGGGGCGACACTGGACTGGATCCCCTCGACGGTCTTGCGGGCCGTCTGCGCGTCGAGACCACGGCCGAGTGTTTCGATCGCGGCACCGCGGGGGTCGCCGTCCCGGCCGCCGAGTATCAGGACTTGCCGCAATGTCGGGTGTCCGCGTTGCTGCTCGACGGCGAAGTCGACCAGGTCGGTCCCGCGGGTGCCTGCCTCGACGAGGTGCGCTGTGGCGCCGACCCGGCGGCTGATCGCACCGACTTCATGGCCGCCGTGCGCGGCGAGTGTGCACACCGGCACCAGGCCGGCCTTGAGGACCCCGTACCAAGCGACCACCGTGTCCAGCCGGTTGGTGACCTGGAACAGCACCGGGTCGCGGGGTGCCAGGCCGATCCTGTTCAGCCCGGCGGCGAGCAGGTCGCTGCGCTCGTCGAGTTCGCGGTAGCTCAGCCGCCCGTCCAGCGCCGCCACCGCGTCGCGGTCCGGGTGGGCGAGCGCGACTTGGTGCAGCTCGTCGGCGAGCGTACGGGTGCCCCACAGCCCGGCATCGCGGTAGGCCCGCACTGCGTCCGGTGGGTAGTCGACGGCCTTGCCGCCCCAGTGCGCGGTGTTCATGCACCCTCCTCTTCGGTCCGCTCACCGGTGAACGCAACCAGGTCGATGCGCGCGCTCACCAGGCCGGCGGCGAAGTCGTCGCGCAGCTCAGCAGGCCCTTCCACCACGACGAGACCGCCGGTCTCCGTGCGGATCCGCTCGGCGAGGTCCAGCCTAGTCAGCAAGGCGGGCCGGTCCGGGGGCCCGGTGATCCGGAAACCCTCGGCCCCCTCTTCGAGAGCGCGGCGCGCTCGTGCCACCACCGCATCTCCGGTATCGCCCCACGGATCGGTGAGCACGTCGCTGACGGTGACGAGGTTCCTGGTGGGGTGATCGATCTGGCGAGTCGGGAAGTGCTCGCCGTCGCGGATCATCGGCCGGTCCAGTACCCACGTCGTGACCCCGGCCGGGTCAGCAGGGCCGGGGCTGCCCGCGTACTGCTCGAGTGCGGCGGCGACGACGTCGGGACTCGTGGCGGCGAACCGGTTGAGCGGGACGTTGCCCGCGCGGGTCATGTAGGCGACCATCAGCTGCTCGACCGGCAGATGCAGTCGGGAGGGGAACGAGTCCCACCACAGCTGACTGCGGCGCGCAAGCTCCTGCAGGCGCTCGACGGCAGGACGGCGGATGGCTTCGTAGCGTGCGAAGGCCGAGGCCCGGTCTGGTTCGTCGCGCAGCGCCTCGACCAGGCCGATCGCGTCCTCCATCGCCAGTTTCGTGCCGGATCCGATCGAGAAATGCGCCGTATGCGCGGCGTCGCCGAGCAGCACGGTGCGGCCAGCGGACCAGCGTGCACAACGTACGGTCCGGAACCGCAGCCAACGGGTGCGGTTGCCGATCAGTGGATAGCCCCGCAGTTGTTCGGCGAACACCTTTTGCAGGTAGCGCAACGATTTCTCGTCCGAGGCGTCAGAAGGCGTCTTTGCGGTAGAGGCGTCGAAACCGGCGCGGCGCCAGGTCGCCTCGTCGGTCTCAATCAAGAACGTGCTGCGGCCGTCCGAATAGGGATACGCGTGCGTGACGAAGATGCCGTGCTCGGTGCGAACCGGAGCGAAGACGGCTTCGGTGAGGGCGAAGTCAGTGCCACACCACAGATATAGGCCGCGCCCCGTGTCGATCCGCGTGCCGAACGGCCCGGACTCCCGGGTCGAGCTGTTGATCCCGTCGGCGGCGATCACGATGTCCGCGTCGAGCTGGTCTGCGGTACGCCGCGTGCCGAATTCCAGCCGCACGCCGACTTTCTCCGCGTGCGATTGCAGCACCGAGAGAAGCTCCGTACGAGCGATGCCGACGAGGCGGTTGTTGTCCACGCGTGCGGTGCGTCCGCCGACCTGCATTGTCATGTCGTGGCGGCAGCCCACCGCGACGATGTCGCGCAGCGTGTCTGGGTCCGTTTCCTTGAGGTTGCGCTGCGTTCCGGCGGCCAGACCGATGCCGAAGCCGAACGTCGCGTCCGGCGTTCCCTGCTCGTGCACGCTGACGTCGCAGGAGGGGTACGCAAGTTTGAGCAGACGCGCGGCGTAGAGCCCGCCAGGACCCCCGCCCAGTACAGCGGCCCGACGTAGTTGCATCCGGACCTCCAGTGTCTTGACGCATGAGTCGACTATTCGACGTACTAGAAGTCGCGGCGTCAAGGCCTTGACTCCAATCGGGTGGTTGGTCGCGTTGGGGCTATGTCTCGAACGAAGTGTTTAATAGTCTACGGTCCCGTTGGTAGGGGCGCCCGTCGTCGCAAGGAGCGTGTGTCATGGCCTTTGTCATCGGCGTTGACGTCGGGGGAACGTTCACCGACGCCGTTCTCGACGACGCCGGGACCGTGCTCGCCGCCAAGGCCCCGTCCACTCCGCCGGATTACTCGCGAGGCGTCCTGGACGTGCTCGGGCTACTGGCCGAACAGCTCGGGATGTCGCTACCGGAGATGCTCGCCCAGACGCACCACATCGCGCACGGCACGACCTCATCGCTGAACGCGCTGGTGACGGGCAACGTGCCGCCGGTCGGTCTCCTGACCACGAAGGGGCACCGGGACTCGATCTACATCATGAACGTCGAGGGCCGCTACCTCGGACGTTCACCGCACGAGCTGCAGAACGTCCTCGGACAGGCCAAGGACCACGCGCTGCTGCCGAAACGGCATGCCCTCGAGGTCACCGAGCGCATCGACCGGGACGGCAACGTCGTGGTGGGCCTGGACGAGGACGGGGCACGCGCCGCCATCCGCGCTCTCCTTGACGACGGCGTACGCGCGATCGCAGTGTCCCTGCTGTGGTCGTTCCGCAACCCCGTGCACGAACGGCGCTTGCGGGAGCTGGTCGCCGAGGCTGACCCCGACGTCTTCGTCGCGTTGTCCTGCGAGGTGAGTCCCCGCATCCGCGAGTTTTCCCGCAATGCCACCACGATCATGAGCACCCAGATCGGGCCGGGCCTGCACGACTACCTGACCGCGCTCGAGGCTGCGCTGCGCGAGAACCGGCTCGCCGGGCCATTGCTGGTCATGCAGAGCAACGGAGGCGCGGTGGCTGCGCAGGAGGCCCCGGCCACCGCGATCAGCACTGTCGGGTCCGTGCTCACCGGCGGCGTGGTGGGCTCGGTCGCGCTGGGCCGCCAGCTGGGGCACCGCAACATCATCTCCACCGACGTCGGCGGGACTACCTTCCTCGCCGGTCTCGTCGTGGATGGCGAACCGGTCCGCGACACCACGACCGTGATCAACCACCACCCGATCAACGTGCCTACCCTGCGGGTCGACGCGATCGGGTCCGGCGGCGGCGCGATCGCGTGGCTCGACGCTGGCGGCAACCTGCGCATCGGGCCGCGCAGCGCGCAGGCGGTTCCCGGCCCCGCGTGCTACGGAAACGGCGGCACCGAGCCGACCAACACCGACGCCAACCTCGTGCTCGGCATCCTGCCTGAGCGGGGTCTGCTTGGCGGCCGCAAACCGCTGTCGACCGAGCTGGCCTGTCGAGCGATCGAGACCCGGATCGCCAAGCCGCTGGGGCTCACCGTCGAGGAGGCCGCGGCCGCGATCTACACGGTGCAGAATGCCCAGACCGGCGATCTGCTGCGCAAGACCGTGGTCGGGGCCGGGCACGATCCGCGTGACTTCGTGCTCTACGCGTTCGGTGGTGCGGGTCCCGCCCACTGTGCGAGCTACGCAGCCGAGAACGGGGTCAGCGAAGTCGTCGTTCCGCTCGGGCCGGTCGCGTCGGCCTTCTCCGCCTTCGGGCTCGCCTCGTCCGACATCGTGCTCACCGCGGAACTATCCGACCCGACGATCGTGCCGTTCGATCCCGCGCGCGCCGAGCGCGACTTCGCCGAGCTGGAGAAGCGGGTTCTCGATGGCCTCGGCCGCCAGGGCGTCCGGTTTGAGAGCATCGAGCTGCATCGCGAGATCGATATGCGCTACACGATGCAGCTCGCCGAGGTCACCGCCCCGGTCGCGAATGGACCGCTCGACATGGCCGCGGTCGAGGAGGCCGCTGCGGCGTTCGAGGAGCGCTATGCGGCGTTGTACGGCAAAGACACAGGATTCCGCGAGGCAGGCATTCAGGCCGTCACTTTCCGTGTGCGCGGCGCCGGCGTGCTGCCGTTCAGTCCTGAGCTGCCTGGGGTGCCTGCGGCGGACTCCACCGATCCGTCAGGCGCGTGGATCGCCACGCGGCCGGTTTGCCTCGACATTCGCAGCGGATATGTCGAAACCCCGATCTACGACTACCGCGAGCTGCGCGCCGGGCACGTGCTGACCGGTCCCGCGATCGTCGAGGTGCCCACCACGACCGTTGTTGTGCCTGACGGCACCACTGCTAGCGTCGACCGCCTGGGCAACGTGATCATCCGCACCAACGCTGCCCGCGCCATCCAACCCGCTCGCACCGCCGTTACCGCAGGGAGTGCGTCGTGACCATGCCGGTGCCCGGCTCGGAGGTCTACTCCAGCCGTCCAGTCGACCCCGCCGAGTTGCGGCGCTCACTGCCGTCCACTTTGGATGTGCACACGGTTGCCCAGGACCGGGTCGACGCGCTCGACCCGTTGACCTACGAGGTGATCCGGCACCGGCTGTGGTCGGTTACCGACGAGATGGGCGAGGCGCTCAAGCGCATGTCCGGCTCGCCGATCGTCACCGACGCCAACGACTTCGACTTCGCCATCTCCGACGAGCTCGGCCAGGAGGTCCAGGTCGGTCTCTACAACACCATGCTCGTCGGTGCGGTCGACCTCGCGATCTACTGGACGCTGCGCCACCGGTCGGTCAACCCCGGCATCGCCGAGGGCGACATGTTCCTGTGCAACGACCCGTGGGTCGGCGGCGGGCTGCACCAGAACGACGTGATCGTGTACCAGCCGGTCTTCCACGACGGGAAGCTCTTCGCTTGGACCAGTGCCATCGCGCACCAGCCCGACCTGGGCGGCGTCGGCCTCGGCTCGTTCTCCCCGGCAGCGCAGGACGTGTTTTCCGAGTCCCTGCCCACCCCGCCGGTCAAGGTCGTGCGCGAAGGCCGGCTTCAGCGTGACATCGCGGACATGTGGACACGCCGGTCTCGCGTGCCGATGCTGGTCGGTCTCGACCTGCGCGCCAAGATCGGCGCCAACAACGTGGGCGCCGAGCGCCTGCACACTTTGATTGACCAGTACGGCCCTGACACGGTCAAGGCTGTCATGAAGCGCATGATGTCGGACGCCGAGACGAGACTGCGCGACAAGCTCACCGCGCTCCCGGACGGCAGCTGGTCGGCCACCGGCTACCAGGACCAGTCGCACGAGGGCGACCGGAACCTGCACAAGATCACGGTCACCACCACCAAGACCGGCGACCATCTGACGTTCGACTTCAGCGGCACCGACCCGCAGGCCGGCGTCATCAACTGCACCTACGCCGGAATGCGTGGCGGTGTCATGCTCGCGCTGCTGCCGATCCTCGCCAACGACATCCCGTGGTCCGCGGGCGGGCTGATGCGCTGCTTCGACCTGGTCACCGAGGAGGGCACCCTCAACAACGCGACGTTCCCGGCGGCCGTGGGCCGCGGCCCGATCGGCCCGGCCTGGCTCACCGGCAGCCTCGTCGCCGAGTGCCTGTCGCAGATGCTCGACCGCGATCTCGAGCTCGGAAAGAACGTGCAGGCCACCTGTTGTGGCACCTGGGACACGGCCGTCATCGCCGGTCTCGACGAGCGCGGCGAGCAGCCCGTGCCGTTCCTCAACATCATCATGGAGCCGATGGCCGGCGGATACGGCGCCAAGCCGCACACCGACGGCATCGACACCGGCGGGCTGTTCTGCATCCCCATGGGGCGCGTTCCGGACGTCGAGATGACCGAGTTCCTCTACCCCATCCTGACGCTGTGGCGGCGCGAGGTGCCGGACTCCGGTGGACCGGGGCGCCACCGAGGCGGGCTCGGCGCGTCGATCGCGATCACCCCGCACGGAACAAGCCTTCCGATGGGGCTCGTCCTGGCGTCCGCGGGCAAGGCCGTGGCTCAGAACGGCGGACTCTGCGGCGGGTACCCCGGCAACAGCGGACTCGATGTGGTCGCGAGGCAGAGCCGTGTCGCCGAAGTTCTCGCTTCCGGACGGATCCCGACCGAGTTGGAGGAGGTCAGCGACACGCTCGAACCAGGGCAGAACTACGCCTCGAGCTATCTCGCACCCGGTGAGGTGTTCGCGATGACCTGGCAGGGCGGCGGAGGCTACGGCGACCCGTTGAAACGCGATCCCGAAGCAGTCGCTCACGACCTTCGAGAACACAAGATCACCGCGGCGAGCGCCCTCGATGTCTACGGCGTCGTCATCGAAGGGGACGTCGTCGACGTCGCCGCCACTGCCCTGGAGCGCGACCGCCTTCGAGCCCGGCGCAAGGATCGGTCGCTGGTCCCGGGCACGACGCGGGGCACCGCCGAGATGACCGCTGTCAAACGGATCGACGACAACCTGGTCGAGGTTCCCGGTGACGGCGAGACCCTCGTGGCGTGCCGCCACTGCGCCGAGATCCTCGGCGGCACCGCCGCAGGCGACCAGCTGGTACTCGCCCGCTACGAAGGCCCGTCGACGGAGGCGGGGCGGCAGATCTTCGCCGATCCCGCCGACTACGTCGATGCGCCGGTCGTGTTCCGGCAGTACTGCTGTCCGTCCTGTTGGACTGCCCTGTACTCGGCGGTCGTGCCAGCCGACCACGCGGACACCACGGCCTCCCTCGCCCGACTGCTCGCGCGGGGCTCGTCCGGTTGAGGAACTGTTGGCGGGCACTGCTCGATCGTCCGATGTGGACAGACGAGGCGCGAATCATGGAATCCCGAAATGCGAATTTTAGGAATGTAACGATGCGATCCAACGTCAGCGTACGATCCGGTGACTACGCCGATTACCTGTTCCTCGATTCCTGCTCACGTCGCAGCATCCGAGATCCTCCTCCGCGCTGACCCGTGGGCGCGAGGCAACGAACTATGCAGCGGTTGCGAACTCGGAGAAATGTTCAGTACCTTGGACGGGGACTACGTTCTTCGTCGCATTGCCAAAGCGGTGCTGAACCTCTCCGAGGCGGCCTGGTAGTGTCAAGCCCGGCACGTACGGTTCATCGCGCGACGCTGGGTGATGTCGGTGGTACCCCCGGATTCCCGGCGTCGAATGCACCGAGAAGCGCACCTCTGCACCGTTCCACAAATTGTGGCAGACCCGCTCCGTAGTCCACGCCGAAGGAGTATGACGCCGTGCAGATGAAGATCGACGCCGAGAGCCTTAGTGCTGTCGGCGTGTGCCGGCTCGGAGCATGTCCCATTCGCCTCCTCCGCTTCGAGCCGAATGGCATCGTCACGCCGAGTTCTGTCCGGCCTGCTGGGCTCGGGGAATCGGGATGACGCCTGCCGTGCACAGCACGGTCACCATACAGTTTTCAGGCGGCCATGAATGTATTTTTGTGTGTCGCTTCGTTTTAGTTTTCGGGTGTGGCAACGATGCGTGCTCCTCTGCTGTGTCGTATTGCTCGTTTGTAAGTAATGCCGCTGACACGCCGTTTGGATGACTGGCTGGAAGGGTTGCGGCCGAATGCATGTGTTGCTTTCGGGTGACTCGATTGGCGTTCAACCGGCAGCTTTCAGTGTGCAGAAAACTGCCTCCCTAAAAGACTGGTAGCCGAGATACTGACGAGGTTTCTTGTGAACATGACTTCGCACACCGCCTGGCCAAGCTCCCCCCGCCCCGTCGCTACCAACGCGCAGGCACGCAGCACGAGTATTCGGGTCGCCATACGAGCCATCGATCCACTCGTAGTCTCAGGCCTGCGCGCAATGCTCCGTCCGGCTTTCGGCATCGACCTCGTCGTCGACGGTGAGGAAGCCGACGTCACCGTCGCGGTCACCGACGACTCCGGCCTGCACAATCTCCTCAGCAACATCACGGTCTCTCGTCTCGTGCTCATCGCCGACGACCTGCGGCATGGCGAGTTGCTGGCCGCCATCGAGCACGGCTTGATCGTGCTGGTGCCGCGCAGGGAGGTGACGACGAAAACACGCTTGCTGCAAGCCATCTCCGATGCGTGTGAGGGTCGCGGTGACCTGCCCGCCCAGCAGTTGGGTGCGGTGCTGGAGGGGATGAAGCAGTTGCAGGAAATCACTCTGGGTCCGCGCGACCTGAAGCTGAGCGGTCTCTCCCCGCGGGAGATCGAGGTCTTCCGGCTACTCGCGGATGGGTTGGACACCGGCGAGATCGCGGAGAAGCTCATGTATTCCGAGCGCACGGTTAAGAGCGTGTTGCATGGCCTGATGAGCAGGCTCGGCCTCCGCAACAGAGCGCACGCGGTCGCCTATGCGCTGCGGCACGGCCTGATCTGACGCTGCGGCGCGTTGACCTTTGTGCCGGACCGTGCTTGAAATCCGGTTGGGCCGCCGGCGGGGGGCCGTCCCCGGATCGGGTTTCCAGCTGAAGGCTGTCCTACCTTTCAAAGAGGGTTCGAACTGGTCACTCTGATAATAAGATCGGTGGACCCAGGGGTTTCGGGTATGGCTGTCATGGTTTCGCCGTTTGAGATGGCTGAAGGGACTTGGCCGGGAACCCCGCGACGATTAAGACCGCTAATGTAATTGGGGTACGCGATGTGATCGCTGTGTAGGACAACGTCGTTGGCGAGGTCGTCTGTGGGTGTGATGCTGGATTAGCTGCGGAGGCGACCGGGCCCCGGATCTGGGCCGGGGTGGGCATCAAAAGGAACATCACCTGCGTGGTGCTGGATGCCGACGGCGAGCGGCTGCTTTCCCGGCGAGGCAAGAACGACGAAACCGTTCTCCTGCAACTGATCCGTGACGTGCTGGCGATCCCGCCGGAGGCGCTGTGGGCTGTCGATCTCAACCACGGTGGAGCCGCGCTGCTGATCGGATTGCTGATCAACCACGAACAACCGTTGGCCTATATCACCGGCTTGAGCGTGCATCACACCTCGAGTTCCTACCGGGGAGAAGGCAAAACCGACGCGAAAGCCGCCTCCGTCATCGCTGATCAGGCCCGTATGCGCCGAGATCTGGGGCTGTTGCGCCCCGGCGACGAGATCGCCGTCGACCTGCGTACCCTCACTGCCCGGCGCACCGATCTGATCTGTGACCGCACCCGCAACACACTCCAGCGACTCCCGCCGCATGATCGCCGCGCTCGGTACTGCGGACCTCACCACCGCCGAGGTCCGCGGTCTGTATTTCGGGCGCCCCGTCATCGACGGAGAACCCAGCGGCAACCACGTCGCCGAAGCCGAGATCGCCGACTGGCTGGACAGGCACTTCGCCTCGCGCCGCCGTGACCACCGAGCGACGACGAACAGGAGCACGGACGATGATCACAGGTTCCGGATGTGCCGGTACTCGCCGAACGAAGCGGCGAACTGGACGCGATTGGTGAACCCGAGCTTGGTCAGTACGTTTTGCACGTGTCCCTCCGCAGTGCGCGTGGAGATCACCAGCCGGGCGGCGATGTCCTTGTTGGACAGACCCTCGACGATCAGCTCGGCGACCTGTCGCTCTCGTCGGGTCAACTGGACCAACGGATCATCGGCAGCAACCGGACCCGACGTGGTGCCGTCGGCATCCTCACCCAGGGCGTAGGCCACTGCCTGGGCGCTCTCGAAACCGACGCCCCGGTCGAACGAGGTCTGAAACCCGCGGTCGCCGAGGGCGCGGCGCGTCTGCCGTTCGCACTCGTCGTGCACTAGTTGAAAGCGCGGCAGGTCGGCCAGCGGTTTGCTGCCCTCCATCGGGTAAAGCCGGTGCGCCGCTCCCAGCAGCACCGCGGCACGCTCGTGTTCCCCGCTGCTCCCTGCGTACCAGGCCAGTGACTCGATGACGAAGACAGTGCCCAGTGCGTCCTTGAAGATCTGCTGATCCCGCAGGGCTTCCTCGGCACACGCGCGTGCCCGAGCCACGTCACCCCGCATCCACTCAGTAAGGGATCTGATGTACAGCACGTACGTTCGGGCCCATCGGTCGCCGTGCTGGTCGCAGAGGGCGCCTGCCTGCTGCGACACCGCCATCGCGCGGTCCAAGCCGTTCATCTGGGTGAGCGTCGCGCTCATCGTGACGTAGGCGATGGCCGTAACGGCCGTCATCACGCCCAGTGCCTCGAACAGCGCCAGGCAGTCCTCCATCAGGGCCAGCGTCCGCGGCAGGTCGCCACCGTTAGCCCACTCCACTGTTCCCAACGCGAACAGGCCGTGGGCCAGCATGTTCTTGTCACCGGCCGACCTGGCCCACTGGAAGCATTCCTCAGCCATGTCGGCGGCCGCGGCGCGGTCGCCCTGCGCGACGGCGAGGTGGGAGTTGGTCCACAACGCGGCGGCCCGCGCCCTGCTTGGTGTGACGTCCAGCGTCAGCATCCGGTCCAGCCAGTGCCGTCCCTCGGCAAGGGGGCCGCAACCGTACCAGTAGAAGTGCAGTGCCGCGGCCATCCGCAGCCCCGTCTGGAACTCCCCGGGGGTGTTCAGGCAGTACTTCAGCGCCAGCCGCAGATTGGCGAACTCGCGCCGGCTCCTGGCAGCGATCTCCTCCTGGGCGGGACCGAACCATTCGGCCGCGTGCCGCTCGGTCAGCTTCAAGAAGTAGTCCCGGTGCCGTCGCCGCAGGGCCGCCTCCTCGTCAGCGGCCCGTAGTTTCTCCCTGCCGTAGTGGCGGATTGTGTCCAGCATCAGGTACCGGACACTGGCGCTGTCCTCCTCCCTGACCAGGACCGACTTGTCCACCAATCCGGCCACCGCGTCGATGACCTCCTCCGGGGGGATGCCGTCCCCGGCGCACACCGCCTCGGCCGCGTCCAGGTCACACCCCCTGACGAACACCGACATCCGTGCCCACAACCTCTGCTCGGCCGGGGAGCACAGCGCGTAGCTCCAGTCCATCACCTCCTGCAGCGTCCGATGTCGAGGCAGCACGGCGGGACTGCCTGCGGTGAGCAGCCGAAACCGGTCGTCCAACCGCTGGAGGATCTGCTCCGGCGAGAGGATTTGCACCCGCGCGGCGGCGAGTTCGATCGCGAGCGGCAGGCCGTCCAGCTGCTGACAGATCCGCGCGACGGTGGCCTGGTTGGCGGGGGTGACCGCGAAATCGGGCACCACGGCCGCGGCCCGCTCGCTGAACAGCTGGATCGCGTCCCCGGTGGCCGAGTCGCCCGCCGGGGTCACGTCCAGATCGGGCAGCGGCAGGGGCGGCACCGGCCGGATGTGCTCTCCGGGTGTGCGGAGCGCTTGCCTGCTGGTGGCCAGGATCCGCAACCGCGGCGCTGCCGCGAGTAGCTCACCGGCGAGCACGCCGCACGCGGCCCCCAGGTGCTCGCAGTTGTCGAGGACCAGCAGGAGCTGCTTGCCCCGCAGGTGGTCCACCAGGATCTCCCGAGAAGGCCGCGCGGACTGGTCGCGCAGCCCTATCGCGTCGGCGACGGTCTGCTCCAGCAGCGCGTGATCCTGCAGCGCGGCCAGTTCGACCAGGAACACGCCGTCAGAGAACGCTCTGCGGGTCTGCATGGCCACCCGCAGCGCCAGCCGAGTCTTACCAACCCCGCCCGGACCGGTCAAGGTCAGCATCCGCACCGTCGGAAGCACTTTCTTGACCTCGGCCATCTCACGGCGACGACCGACGAAGCTGGTCACCTCCGCCGGGAGGCTGCCCTTCTCACGCCGCGTCACCACGTGACCACACTAAACCTTGACTCGGTGGCTGACATCGATGGGGAGCATCTGCAATTCACGTAGTCCCCAGGTACTTGCACGGTGTCGCGGCGGAGCCAGACGGACGAGAATTCGGTCCGACGTTCCCGAGCGAGAGGCGAACGAGATGGGCAAGCGCGGCGCGCACACTGGCACCCCCACGTAGCACCTCTGCTGACGACCAGTCGCCGTTGGAGGAGAGCGGGACACGATCGAGAGTGGGCATGACCTCACACGTCACCTGGCTGAGCAGCCACGGTCGCAACCCTAAAGGCTTTCAGCGTGCAGAAAGCTGCCTTGGTGATTATCTGGTAGTCGATATACTGACGAGGTTTTCTTGTGAACATGACTTCGCACACCGCCTGGCCAAGCGCCCCCGGTCGCCTCGCCGCCATCGCGCAGGCGCGCCGCACGAGCATTCGGGTCGCTATACGTGCCGTCGATCCACTCGTAGTCTCAGGTCTGCACGCAATGCTCCGTTCGACTTTCGATATCGACCTCGTCGTCGACGGTGAGGAAGCCGACGTCACCGTCGCGGTCACCGACGATTCCGGTCTGTACGACCTCCTCAGCAACATCACGGCGTCTCGTCTCGTGCTCATCGCGGACAACCTGCGGCATGGCGAGTTGCTGGCCGCCATCGAGCACGGCTTGATCGTGCTGGTGCCGCGCAGGGAGGTGACGACGAAAACACGCTTGCTGCAAGCCATCTCCGATGCGTGTGAGGGTCGCGGTGACCTGCCCGCCCAGCAGTTGGGTGCGGTGCTGGAGGGGATGAAGCAGTTGCAGGAAATCACTCTGGGTCCGCGCGACCTGAAGCTGAGCGGTCTCTCCCCGCGGGAGATCGAGGTCTTCCGGCTACTCGCGGATGGGTTGGACACCGGCGAGATCGCGGAGAAGCTCATGTATTCCGAGCGCACGGTTAAGAGCGTGTTGCATGGCCTGATGAGCAGGCTCGGCCTCCGCAACAGAGCGCACGCGGTCGCCTATGCGCTGCGGCACGGCCTGATCTGACGCTGCGGCGCGTTGACCTTTGTGCCGGACCGTGCTTGAAATCCGGTTGGGCCGCCGGCGGGGGGCCGTCCCCGGATCGGGTTTCCAGCTAAAGGCTGTCCTACCTTAAAGATCAAGTGTGGTGCGGGATAAGGAAAGCACAGCCCTGGCGGGATGGCTCGCGTCGGTGGAGCCTGGCGAGATTGAACATGAGAGCCAGCCTTGGACGGCATTCCAGAAGCCCTCGCCTGTGCGCCAGCAGTTGCGGGGGAAATTCCAGGGCTTCAGATGCCAAAGCGTGCTCTGCGCGGGCTCGGATACGTTTGTGAACGGTGTAGAGTTCCTGCGTCCAGGCGGGAAGTTCGCGGCCATCGAGGGATGCGGCGTGATCGCCACGAGGTTACCGTGGTAGCCGCTATCGTCCATCACATGCGCCCCACACGCACGTCCCGGCAGGCTTCCTCGACACCGGATTCGCGGCAGGCGCGGCAGTCACTGAGCCTCGATCCGCCGGTCGTCGTCTTGAATAGCTGATTGGTGCATTATCGATCTTTTGCTTGGTTGCGGGCGTGCGGGATTCGCTGGTCTGCCCAGCTTTTCCCACGTTTCGTTTGGATCGGGCCCTTCGGGGCGGTCGGGCAAGGTCAGACCGTTGTCGGTAGGGCGTGGTGGCAGCGAACAGCTGTGTCCAGGCGTGCTGCCAGCCAGTGGCGTCCACAAGGTCAGCTGGACGGCGTTGGCGTTGAACTTCCCGGATGGCAGATGTGCTTGGGGGCCGGATTTGCCGTCGGTGATGATCTGTTGCGGGCACAGTTGTTGTCTGGATATTCGCCGTTCTCGGGTGATGCGCAGGAAGTCGTCTTGCCGGGGTCTGCCAGTCGACGGGCGAATGTGTTGTGCTTGCACATCAACGGGTTCGAGGCTCTGCGGTGGTGTGATGCCGATCTGGGCGGCCGAGCGGTAGAAGCGAACCAAAAGCCAGGTAACGCCACGATCGCGGCGATGTTTGAGGCAGGCCTGCCGATCCAGGTGGCTGCCGGGTGTTTGGTGTGTCGGAGTCGGGCTTCTGCGCCTTGACGGTCCTGCCTCCGTCGGCCAGCGCAGTCCGACACGCATGGTTGACCGAGTTGATCAGCGAGCTCCATCAGAGTTCCCACGGTACTTGCGGCAGACGTCGGATCCGTGTGGAGCTGTGGCTGGGCCGCGGTGTCGTGGTCGGACACGGCGCGGCGGAGATGGATGTCGGCGCGTGGTGAAGCCTATGCCGGTCGTGCCTGGACAGTGCGTCTCAAATGACCGACAGGACTCCCGGCAGCAAGCGCACGCTTTCGTTGCGGTATCGGAATGATCTCCGCGGTATCGGCGTCTGGGGCGCGGCAAGCACGACCGTTTTGTGGCCGGACAAGCTTACGAGTGCGGTGACGGGTGTGTAGAAGGGCAAAAAACCGTCCAACGCGTCGTGCGGACGCGTTGTTCGTGGTGAACTGCCTCCGAAGGGATTCTACCTGCGCAAGCTTCGTTTGCAGGGTGACGCGAGTAGTTCTTCTACAAGGGAGATATTCATGGCCGGAGTGTCGACTACAACCCCGGGAATGCTGCAGGCGGCGGGCCACCTCGCCAATACCCAGAGCATGGCCAAGGGCGGTGTGCAGAGCGTCGGTGACGCCCTCGCCGCGCTGAAGTCGACGTGGACCGGTGACGCGTCCATGGCGTTCGATTCCTCGATGAGGGCGTGGATGGACGACTGCCAGTTCATCGTCAACAAGCTCGGCGAAATGATCGAGATCATGAACGGCAACCGCCAGGCCATCACGGTCGGCGAGCAGGCCAACGCCGAGACCGCCGCCGGCATCCCGACCGGCCCGGGCCTGCAGGGTCTGTGACCCGACGCGATGTGACCCCTCAGCTGAGCGATTGAAAGGACTTTTGCTTTGCCTACTTATACCTTTGACCGCGGCATGGCCGACTCGGTCCGCGATCAGATGGCCACCGTCACCCGACGCCTGCAGACCGAGCTGGAGAACATGCACCAGCAGATCGTCTCCACCTTGCAGGACTGGCAGGGCGACGCCAAGGACCAGTACATGGTTGCGAAGGCCCAGTGGGACGCTGCTGCGCAACGCATGCCACAAAGTCTGAACTCCGCAGAGGT
This sequence comes from Saccharopolyspora sp. NPDC050389, assembly GCF_040655595.1. NCBI lineage: Bacteria > Bacillati > Actinomycetota > Actinomycetes > Pseudonocardiales > Pseudonocardiaceae > Saccharopolyspora > Saccharopolyspora sp. NPDC050389. The sequence continues at coordinate 62,830 of NZ_JBFAKG010000033.1, read as the reverse complement.
AGCTCTCGACCAGATCACGGGCGGCTACCTCAAGGTCGAGCACACCGGCATGAACGCGTGGGGCGGCTACGGCGTCAAGTGAGCCCGATGATGCCACCGGGACGCCATGCGAGCCCCGGTGGCATCCCCGGCGTCAGCAACCACGATTTGACCGTTAAGGAGCTTAAATGGGAGCCCGCGAAACTTTAGATACTATGGGTGGGCCTGATAAACTGCCCGTGCTTCCGGACGACATCGAGCACGTCGATCCTTTCGAAGGAACCGACGTTTCGGTGGACGGAGACTGGGGTGGTCCTGCCGACGGCTACTTCGCTGACCTGTTTGACTGGCCGAAGGTGCCGGCCAGCGGTGAGAACACCGGGCCTGGTGTACACGTCAGCACCGAGGCCTTGCGGACCTTCGCGACGAACCTTCGCTCGATGCTCGAGCCGTTGAACACTGCCAAGTGGCACATCGAGTCGGTGAAGCTCGCACCCGGTACCTTTCTGGACGCCGCCGAATTGACCGGCAAGGTGTTCGGTGGCGCGAGCGACGGAATCCAGCCGACCACGCTGAGGTTCATCAACACCGCGCAGCAAGCGATCACCAAGACTGCCGAGGAGCTTGAGCGCCTCGCGTCGGAGTACCAGACTGCCGAGGAGCTCAACGCGGCCACTGGGCAGGACCTCGGCGAGCACATCCAGGACGCCAAGAACTACATCACGGCTGCGGTCAACGGTCCCACCAGCGTCGCCTGAGCCAGTCTCCGCCTCGATTCGCCGCAGCAGGCCCGTCCCCGTCGGGGACATCATTCCCGTCTAACACGAAAGCTTTGCGAAATGGCTGATGGGCAAATTGTCACCCGGGACGACGGCTCTGTCATCGCGGTCGGCGATGGAATGGGTGGGAGTCGGGCAGATTACAACACATGGGATTGGAAACACATCAAGGCGGCGATCACGGGGTCCGCCGCGGTCGGCAAGGGCAATCAGGTCGACACCACTAACGAAACGTCCGACCCCACGACGTTGTGGCGGGCCGCGCTCAGCTTCCGCGCGGCCATGGAGATCCTGGGCGCGGTCGGTACCAGCGTCCTTGACCAGGCGAGGGCTCTCGCGGGCGAGGGACGCCCGTGGCAGGGCGGGGCCGCGACGGCGTTCCTCGGCCTGATGGAGCAGTTTTCTAAGGCGTTCATCAGTCATGCGCAGCAGATCGACGGCGGCCCAGCCCGTATCAATCCGGTTCCGGAGCAATTGTGGGCTGCCGGCGATTACCTCAACTGGGCCCGGAATACGGTAAACGAGATCGACCACTACTACGCTAATGCGACGAAAGAGATAGTTCGCAGGATTAACGAATATTACGGCCAGGTCGTGCACGCCGATCCGGTAATGGATAACGGTCTGGTCCAGGTCAGCATGTTCCCCGAGGTAGTCGAGGCGATGAACCGGGACATGCGCCAGGTGTTGAAGACCCTCGCTGGCCAATACCAGGAGACCGTGTTCGACACCGCGCTGATGTCCGTGCCCACCCCGAACGCGCTCGACGACGTGCCCGACGGTCCCGGCAAGTCGCCCCTGGACTTCTTGAAAAACGCGCCGCCGCCGCCCAAGTTTGACCCGCCCAAGTTTGACCCGCCCAAGTTTGAGCCACCCGAGTTTGAGCCACCCGAGTTTGACCAGCCCAAGTTTGACCCGTCCGCGTTTGATCCGCCCGCGTTTGACCAGCCCAAGTTTGACCCGACCAAGTTTGACCCGGGCACGGTCGGCCCCAACGACCCCGGTGCTTTCACCCCGCCCACGTTTGACCCGACCAAGTTTGACCCGGGCACGGTCGGCCCCAACGGCCCCGGTGCTTTCACCCCGCCCACGTTTGACCCGCCCGCGTTCGAACCGCCGCCCGGTATCCCCGGAAACGGCCCCGCCATTCCGCCGTTCGTGCCGCCGTTCTCGCCGCCGTCGCTGGGCAGCGGTTCCGGCATCAAACCGCCGTCGTCGCAGAAGCCCGGAATCGGGTCCGGGGTGGGTATGCCCGAGCTCGAAAAGCCGGGCATCGAGCCGTTCACGCCATCCGCGCCGCCGCCGATGTCGGAGATGCCGGACGCCGGCGATTGGGCCGCGGGCGAGGGCACGCAGTCGATCGGTACCCCCGACCAGCGCGGCATCGGCATGCCCGGAGGCATGCCGATGATGCCGCCGATGTCTCCGCCGGCTGGTGCGGGCGGTGGGCAGCCGGAGCGTTCCGATGCGTCGGGCTTGCTCG
>NZ_JBFAKG010000033.1:0-60492 GCF_040655595.1 Saccharopolyspora sp. NPDC050389 | reverse complement strand
TCGGTGGTGAGGTGGAGCCGTGGGAGGGCGTTGACGTTCCTGGGCTTGGTGAGCCGGAAGGTTTCGCGGACGTGCCGGAGGGCAAGCCGCAGGACTGGTCGGCTTCGTCGGAGACCAGCACTGTTTCGCCGGGTGTGCCGGGGATGCCGATGATGCCGCCGATGTCTCCGCCGGCTGGTGCGGGCGGTGGGCAGCCGGAGCGTTCCGATGCGTCGGGCTTGCTCGGTGGTGAGGTGGAGCCGTGGGAGGGCGTTGACGTTCCTGGGCTTGGTGAGCCGGAAGGTTTCGCGGACGTGCCGGAGGGCAAGCCGCAGGACTGGGCCGCAGAGCCTGGCCTGAACGCTCCGGCGCTGCCCGGTGTGCCGATGATGCAGCCGATGTCCCCACCCGTCGGCGCGGGCAACGGTGTCGCGGAACGCGCGGACGGGTCGGGTCTCCTTGGCGGTGAGGGCGCGGCCCGGGAAGGTGCGCCCGCTCCCGGTCTAAACGATCTGTCCGGAGTGGACGGACCCTCCTCGGCGCCGGAAGCATGGGCGGTCGACCACGCGGACGGCGCGGGCATTCCCGCTGTGGCGGCGATGCCGCCACTTCCTCCCACACCTCTGGCCACGGGCATCGGACCTGTACGACCGGAAGCCACCAGCGTGCGACCCGAAGCCGAGACGGCGGCGTGGGAAAGAACGCAGCCGCCTGCACCGGTCGACAGCGGCGACGACGACCGGGAGGGTGCGGCCGGGGGTGTGCTCCTCACAGCCGACCAGCAGGTCGTCGCGCCGCTGGAGGAGCGGGTCGCGGTGGTGCGGCCCGCCGACGAGGAAGAGGACTTCGGCGCGTGGGATGTCGCAGCGGGCAGCGGCAGCGGTCTGCTGTGCGCCGGGTGGCCGGCTGGTCAGCCGCGGGAGAAAGACAGGAAAGATCCGCACACCCCGGACTTCGCACTGCGCGAGATCACGCCTTGGGAACACACCTCCAACCACACGGCCGCGCGTCCGGTGGCGGACATCAACGTCGCGGCCGCACCTCGGTTCGTCGACGGTGCGGAGTTCCTGCCGCGGACGGCCCAGTTCCCGGCCGACGAGCCCATGTGCGGCGGTGCCGAGGACATGGAGGACCACGAGGCCCAGGCCAGGCGGACGCTGGAGGAAGTGCAGCAGGCGGCCGAGGAGACCCCGGAGGAAGAGGAGAAGGAGCGCACGTCGGCTGACCTGCTCAAGCAGGACGACAAGGCATGGGCGGCGACGGCCGAGCCGAAGCGGCCGGGGGTGATCGAGTGAGTACGGTCACCGTCAAGCGCGGTCCTCGCCTCGCCGGCCCCGAGATGCCGGAGGGAGAGGAGGCGCTGGAGGAGCCTCCGGTGATGCCGGAGCCGGCGACGCGGGACTACAGCTCCGTGCTGATGTTCGTGCCCATGGCGTTGGGTCCCATTGCCATGATCCTCGTCTTCTCGTCGATCGGGTCTGGCGGTGGCTCACCGTTGATCTTCATCATGTCCGGTGCCATGGCGATCGGCATGGTCACCATGGCGATCAGCCAGTTGATGCGCAACGCCGGTGACCGCAAGCGCAAGCTCAACTCCGAGCGCCGGGATTACCTGCGCTACATCTCGCAGTTGCGCCGGCGTGCCAGGCAGACCAGCGATGAGCAGCGCGTGGCCGTCGCTTGGAACAACCCGGACCCCACGTGGCTGTGGTCACTGGCGAGCGGGCCCCGGTTGTGGGAGCGGCGTGGCAGCCATGACGACTTCGCGCGAGTGCGCATCGGGCTTGGCGTCCAGCAGGCGGCGATGGAGTTCACGCCGCCGGCCACCAAGCCGATCGAGGACTTGGAGCCGTTGTCGGCGATCTCGCTGCGCCGGTTCAGCGAGACCTACCGGACGGTGACCGGCATCCCGATCTCGGTGGGACTGCGCAGCTTCACCAGCGTCGAATTCGAAGGCGACCCGGACGCCGCGGCCGGGCTGGTGCGCGCGGTGATCGGGCAGCTCGTCACCTTCCACGCTCCGGACGAGCTGCGGATCGCGGTGCTCACCGCACCGCAGAACCAGGCTGACTGGGACTGGGTCAAGTGGCTGCCGCATACCGCGCATCCGACGGCCCGTGACGGCGCCGGGCCGCTGCGGATGCTGACCTGCGACCACGATGAGCTGATCGAGCTGCTCGGCTCCGAGGTCACCGACCGCGGTGATCACGACAAGGGCGTGCTGCCCGGTGTGGCGGAGCCGTTCATCGTCGTCGTCGCCCACCTCGCGACCATCCCGGAGCACTCGCCGCTGTACGGGCCAGGTCTGCGCAACACCGTTCTCCTCGACGCCACCGGGGCTCTACCCGGTGGTGCGAAGGTGCTTCGGCTCACCTGCCGTGACGGTGACGTGACCTATCCGGTCGGGGACGAGACCGGAACGGCCACCTGCGACACGCTCGGCGTGCCACAGGCGGATGCGCTGGCCCGGGTGCTCGCGCCGAAGCGCACCAGCGGAACCGTTGACGTCGTCGACCGCCCCTTTGACAGCGACTTCGAGCTGACCACGCTGCTGGGCATCCGTGACGTGCACACGTTCGACATCAATGCTCAGTGGCGGCACAAGGCCCCGCAGCGCGCCAGGTTCCAGGTGCCGATCGGCGTCACCGAGGACGGCGAGGTCGTCGAGATCGACCTCAAGGAGTCGGCACAGGGCGGTATGGGCCCGCACGGCATGCTGATCGGCGCCACCGGCTCCGGCAAGAGCGAGCTGCTACGCACGCTGGTGTGCAGCCTCGCCGCCACCCACTCCTCGGAGATTCTCAACTTCGTCCTGGTGGACTTCAAGGGTGGCGCCACTTTCCTGGGCATGGACAAGCTGCCGCACACCTCGGCGGTGATCACGAACTTGGCCGATGAGCTGCCGCTGGTCGACCGCATGCAGGACGCGCTCAACGGTGAGATGACGCGACGCCAGGAGATCCTGCGCGAGAGCGGCTACTCCTCGCTGTTCGAGTACGAGAAGGCCCGCACCACCGCCGGCCAGCTCCGGCCGCTGCCGACGCTACTCGTCATCGTCGACGAGTTCTCCGAGCTGCTCAGCGCCAAGCCGCAGTTCATGGAGCTGTTCGTCAGCATCGGCCGCCTCGGCCGAAGCCTGGGCGTGCACCTGCTGCTCGCGTCGCAGCGTCTCGACGAGGGCCGGATTCACCGGGTCGAGGGCCACCTGTCCTACCGCATCGCGCTGCGGACGTTCTCCTCGATGGAGTCCCGCAGCGTCATCGGTGTCGCAGATGCCTACGAGCTGCCTTCCGGGCCTGGAAACGGTTATCTCAAGATCGACACCTCGACGCTGGTCCGCTTCAAGGGCGCCTATGTCTCCGGCCCATGCCTGACGACCGCCCCCGTGGACGGGCCGATCAGCGAGGAAGACATCGCGGCGGGCGAGGTCGTCCCCTTCTACACCCAGCCGAACCCCCGGATGCATGAGATGCGCCAGATCGAGGCCATGGAAGCGGAGGAAAAACCGCAAGAAGAAGAGGAGAAGTCCAAGGGATCCGCCAACGACGACGCGCCGAGCCTCGCCGAGGTCCTCATTGGACGGCTTGAGGGAGCCGGCCCCGCCGCCCGCCAGGTGTGGCTGCCGCCGCTCGCGGCGTCGCCGAGCCTCGACTCGCTCCTGCCGAGCGTCCTGCCGAACCCTCAGCTCGGAATGATCGTCGATGACCCGGTCGCGCGTGGCCGCATGCGCGTCCCCGTCGGCCTCGTCGACCTGCCGTACGAGCAGATGCGGGAGCTGCTGATCGCCGACCTGTCTGGCGCGGACGGCCACGTAGGCGTCGTCGGCGCCCCGATGACTGGGAAGTCGACGCTGCTGCGCACTCTGATGCTCGGCCTCGCGCTGACCCACACCCCGGAAGAGGTTCAGTTCTACGGCCTGGATTTCGGCGGCGGTGGCATCATGTCCGTCAGCGGTCTGCCGCACGTGGGCTCTGTCGCGACCCGCATGGAGCGCGACCGCGTTGTCCGTACGCTGGAAGAAGTCGTGCAGGTCCTGGAGATGCGCGAGGCGGCATTCGCCGAGCACAGCTTCGAGTCCATGGCCGATTACCGCGCCGCGCGACGTGAGGGCCGGATCGAGGATCCGCACGGTGAGGTGTTCCTGATCATCGACGGCTGGTTCACCCTCCGCCAGGACTTCGGCGACCTCGAGACGAAGTTGACCGAAATCGCCGCTCGTGGCCTCTCCTTCGGCATCCACCTCGTGGTGTCGTCGACGCGCTGGTCGGAGATCCGGCCGTGGCTTCGGGACGTTCTCGGCACCCGGTTCGAGCTGCGGCTCGGCGACACAATGGAGTCTGAGGTGCAGAGCCGCAAGGCGGCCACTGTGCCGAATCAGCCGGGCCGCGGTCTCACCAGCTCCGGCTTCCACTTCCTGGCCGCGCTGCCCCGGCTCGACGGCTCGTCGGCGACCGAGGACCTGGCCGTCGCGACCAAGTCGATCGTCGAGGAGATCCGCACGTTCTGGCCGGGCCGTAGCGCTCCTGGCGTCCGGTTGCTGCCGACCAAGCTCCCGGTGGTCGACTTGCCGCGCCCCGAGGGCGACCTGCGGATCTGCCTCGGCCAGGACGAGCAGCGCCTCAAGCCGGTGTGGCACGACTTCAACGTGGTGCCGCACCTGTTCATGATGGGTGACGCGCAGACCGGCAAGACCAACGCGCTGCGGCTGGTGCTGCGGTCGATCGTCGCTGCGTACCGGCCGGGCGAGGCGAAGATACTGGTCGCCGACTCCCGCCGCGACCTCGACGGCATGGTGCCGGATGAGTACCGCATCGGCCAGGTGGTCGGGGCGGACGCGCTGACCGACCTCGCCACCAAGGCGGCGGTCTCACTGCACAAGCGGGTCCCCGGCGTGGACATCTCTTCGGAGCGCCTGCGCCGCCGCGACTGGTGGGAAGGTCCGCAGCTGTTCGTCGTCGTCGACGATTACGAACTGTTCTCCAGTGGCATGGCGATGGGCACGCCACTGGACACGCTGCTGCCGTTGCTGGCGCAGGGCGTCCACATCGGATTCCACCTGATCCTCGCGCGCAGCAGTGCAAACGCGTTGCGGGGCATGATGGACCCGGTCATGCGGCGGCTGTGGGAGCTCGGCTCCCCGGCACTGCTGTTCTCCTACCCCAAGGAGGAGGGCAAGTTCCTCGGTGAGGCCGCACCCCGCACCCTGCCTCCCGGCCGCGCCCAGCTGGTGACCCGGCGCGGCGTGAAATTGATCCAGACCGGCTTCGTACCGGTGGAAAGCTCGCAGAACGAGGACGCGATGATCCGCGGAGCGTTCTCGAGGAACGAGGACATGTGACCGCGACCCCCGAACTGTGCCGCATCACGGTGCTCGGCCCCAGCGGGCGGGCCGACCTCGCCGTGCCCGTCTCGACCACTGTGGCGGTGCTCCTGCCGACACTCGTGCGCCACGTCGTGCGCGACCAGGACCGGCCGCGCGACCAGGAGGAGTACGGCTCCTGGGTGTTGCAGCGCCTCGGCGACGCGCCGTTCGACCTGGGTGGCACGCCGGAGACGCTCGATTGGCTCGACGGCGAGCAGTTTCACCTGTCTCGCGCCGAGAGCCCTTTGCCCGAGCTGGATTTCGACGATGTCGCCGAGGGCATGGCGACTGCGGTCAACCGCCAGGGCAACCGGTGGAACGAGGCGGTCAACCGCCAGCTGTTCCTCAGTCTGACCGGTGTCGCGTTCGCCGCGATCGCAGTGTCGCTGTTCGGCAACTCGAGCGCGCTCGTCGCCTTGGTCACCGCTAGTGTGCTGGCCCTGGTCCTCTGCGTCGCCTCAGTGCTGGTCGCGCGGACGCTCGCGGACCGCGGTCTCGCCGCGGTCGTCGGTGTCGCCGGCTGCGTGTTCGCCGGGCTCGCCGGCGCGATCGGCGCGGCGGGTGTGGCGGGCGCGCTGGAATCGGCGCCGGTCGCCGTCCTGATCGGTGGCCTGTCGATGGGGGTCACGTCGGGCGCGCTGCTCGTGGTGCAGCGCCTGCTCGCAGGGGATCTGCCGATCGTGCCTTTCGGGTGCACAGCCGTCACCGGCTTCGGCGCCGTGATCGCGATGTGGCTGCACCTCGGCTTGGAGCTGACCGCACTGCAGACCTCCACTGTCGTGATGGTCGTTTTCTTCCTGCTGTTGTTGTTCGGGCCCAAGCTCGCGACGCGCGCAGCCCGGCTGCGCGGCCCGCAGCTACCACGCACCGCCGACGAAATGAAGATCGACATCGAGCCGATGCCCGCAGCGCAGGTGGTCGAGCAGACCGGCAACGCCGACCGTTACCTCAGCGTGCTCACCATCGGCTCCTCGGTCGTCTTCGTGCCCGCCTTCTGGTATTTGGTCCAGCGGCCCGAATGGCTCAACTACACGCTCACCGGCCTGTTGGCGGCAGTGATACTGCTGCGGTCACGGGAGTTTCTGAACATCGGCCAGCGGACGTCGCTCGCGCTGGTCGGCGCCTGGGGCGTGCTGCTCTTGGTGATCAGCCTGCTCGCCGGGTTGAGCGACGTTTGGCGCGCGGTCGGCACGCTGGTGCTGTTGCTCGGCGCGTTGCTGCTGGTGGCGGCGGCGCTGCGGCCCGCTCACCGCCGGGTGCTGCCGATCTGGCCACACATGGCCGATGTGCTGGAGAACCTCGGCTGTCTCGCGCTGGTGCCGTTCGTGTTGCACGCGCTCGGTGTCTTCGCCTGGGCTCGTGGCCTGGCCGGGTGATGCCAGATGCAGACCAAGAAAGACCATGTCCACGCGTACCAGACGCTTGTCGGCAGGATGAGCGCCGCATTGCTGCTGGGTGACACCAACTACAGCGAGACCCCGGCGCGCCGCGCGCTGATGGGCCTGGTGTTCGGGTTGGTGCTCGGCCTGCTGGTGGGAGTGGGGTTCTGGGTTTACGGGTTGATCAACCCCGGCGGCAACATGGCGTGGCAGAAGCCGAACGTCATCCTGGTGGAAAAGGAGAGCGGCGCACGATTCGTCTACCAGCGCGGCCTGCTGGTTCCGGTCATCAATCACGCTTCGGCGCTGCTGCTGCAGGGCGCGGGCGCGAAGGTCGAGACCATTTCGCGCGCGTCGCTGAGCGAGCTGGAGCGCGGCGCCCCGATCGGTATCCAGAACGCGCCCGACCCAGTTCCTGCGGCGGGTGCGCTGGTCAACACCCCGTGGCTGCTCTGCCTGCCGCGCACCGCCGGCGTCGACGTGCAGGGCGCGGGTCTGATGAGCATGAACCTCAACCCCGACGCCAAGAGCGTCCCGATCGGTGCACACGAGTACATGTGGGTCGGCTCGACCTCCGGCGAACAGTACTTGGTTTGGTCGCATCGCAAGCTGAAGCTCGCGGGCCCCACGGTCGCCGTTGCGCTTGGTCTCGGCACCGCGGCGCCGCCGACGGCGCTTCCCGCGTGGCTGGCCGCGCTGCCGGACGGGCCCGAGCTGGCGCCGGCCGTGATTCCTGACGCGGGCAGGAAGAGCATCGAGATCGCCGGGTCGCAGCAGCCGGTTGGGACGGTGTTTCGCCAGTCGGCGGGCAACGGCACGCATAACTACACCGTGCTGCGCACCGACGGACTGGCCCCGATCTCGCGCACCGAGGCAGCGCTGCTCGAGACCTCCAGCGGGCGGCCCGCGGTCGACATCGGCGCTTCGGCGGTCGCCGGTGCGCCACGCTCCGCGGACACCTCGCTCATGCAGCGGATCCCCGACCTGCTGACCGCGACGTCCGTGCCGACGGGCGAGAAAGCGTTCTGCCTCCGGCAGGAGACCAACAACACGAACATCATCAGTGTGCCGGTCCTGGCGGAGCGCGATGACGCCTGGATCGGGATGAACGCCCAAGTCGGCGCGTACCTGAAACCAGGAACGGGGATGCTCGCCGCCTCCGTTCCAGCGCCCCCTGGTGCGGGAGCCAAGCCGGACCGGTTCCTGATCACCGACCGCGGATTCAAGTACCAGCTCACTGATGACCAGACCATCTCGGCACTCGGTTTCGGCGGCGTGCAACCCCGTCCGGTGTCGGCCGAGGTGCTGGCGCAGATCCCGAGTGGCCCGACGCTGAGCCGGGCTGCGGTGGGCGTTTTCGAGAAAGGACGTGGCTGAATGAGCCCGCTGACCAAGCGCCGTGACGACGCCGGTGATCGGAGCATGATCGGCCACACGATCGGCAACGCGCTCGTCGTGCGCCCGCGCCACGTGCTGAGCGACGAGATCCGCGATCTGGCGCTGGGCCTCGCGGCGGATCCCGACCACGAGCTCGTGGTGGTCGACCTGCCGGCGGACAGCTCGTTCGCGGTGTGGGAGTCGGCGGCGAAGCTGCTGCCCCGCAAGCGGCGCGGTGTACGGCTGGTCATCGGCGGTCGGTCCCGAGAGACCACCGCGCTCGCCGGGCAGTGGCTGTCCGAGCGCCTGAACAGTCCCGTCATCGCCCCGGACGGCTCCGTTATGCGCAGCGTCGGCGGCTCGCTGTTCGTCGACGCGGGCTGGGGCACCGGCTGGGTACGCTTCCAGCCGGGCAAGCCGCCGAAACCGGACGGCAAGCGGTTTCCCCGCCCTGCCTGGGAGACGGCGGCCTGTCTGGTCGAGATGATGCCGACCAGCGCGGGCTGCGTCGCCGAACCACTGCCTGGAGGTGTGTGGCTGCGCCCGCGAGGCCCGGAGAGCGCGCTGCGCCCCCACCGCAAGCGGCTGATCGAGACTTTGCCGTGCCAACCCGACGTGTGCGCCGTCGTGCTCGGATGCCCCGGAGCGCCGCCGATCACCATCCACGACATCACCCGCTTCTGGAGCTGGTTGCCCGACGAGCTGCGACCGCAGTTGCGCCTGGTGAGGTTCGGCCCGCTCACAGTGCCCGGCAACATGTCCTACTACCAGAGCATCGCCGACGCGCTGGGCGCGCAGATCACCTGTTACACCGGCATTCCGGTCGGCTCGCGCACCGAACCGGAGGTCTACACGCTGCGAATGGACGGCACGCTCGGCTGGCGGGCGTGCGCGGAGGAGATGACCTACACCCCGGCTGTGGCGGGCGGGCCCGCGATGCCGCCGGTGTTGAGGAGCTACCGCGCCCCCGTGTTCGGCGTGCAGGAGATCGCACCGGCCGTCTACCAGTACGCGCCCGATGTCGTGCTGGAGGTCGTGCAGTCCGGTCTGTGGCTGCGCCCGCCCTACGAGCTGCCACATGCACCGGCGATCCGTTCGGTCGAACCGGACACCGAGCGACATCTGGTGCTGTTCGAGGACGACCACGGCGGTGCCTCCGCCCGGCTGCGCGAGCTTGCCGAGGACGTGCTCGGGTGCCTCGCTCCCGCGACCCGCCACCTGAGCGGTCTCGTCCGGGCCGAGTCGGTGGTGCAGCAGCGGATTGAGATCGTCGGCCAGGCGCTGGGCGCGATCGAGGCGTCGCCTACCGCCGTGGCCGTCATCTCTGGCCCCGCACAGCAGGGCACCGCCGCCCCGGGGGAGCCGCCGGCACGCGACACCGGCCAGGAGACCGATGCGCGGCCGGGTAAGGCTCCGCTCGCGCTCGACACGCCGCTGCGGGTGGACGCGGTGACGACGCGGCTGGAGAGCGTCGCGCCGGAGGCGCTGTCCCCGATGGGGCCTTTGGAGGTGACGTCGACGTGGACCGAGGCGGCCACCCACGTCGCGCCGTCCGTCGTCCCAGTGACGTCGGCCGACCCGCCCGCAGCGTCGTCCGCCGTGCAGTCCCCGGTCGCCAACCTGCCCGTGGTCGACGTCCCCGGCGCGGAGCGGCCGCCGGTCCAGATCACCGAAGCGACCGCGCTGCCTGCACCACACACCGGGCCGCCGCTGTCCGAGGAGGCGAGTGCGTCAATGCCGCCGGATGGCATCGCGGCCGCCGACGCCCCGGCAGTGGCCGAGCCGGTGACCGAGACACCGGCCGTGCAGCCCCCGGCCCAATCCGACGCGCGGCAGCAAACCTCTGCCTTCGTCACGATCGTGCAGCCCACGCCGTCGACCGCGGCCGCCGCCCTGGTGCCCAAGCGCGGCCTGGACGAGGAACGCGCCTGGCTGCGCCGCACCCTCAGCCGCGAGTACGCCGCGGAGTCCAACTCGGTCAGTCGCGTGCTGTCCGAGCACCCCGGTTTCCAGGGCGCGCTCGAGCGGTCCTCCGGCGGTGTGCTGAGCGACGCCGTGGCGATCCGGCTCTACCTGTCCGGTGAAGGTGACGGTCTCGACCTGCCGCTGCGGATGGGCGCGGTCGGTCCCCATGTGCCATTCGCGCGCTGCGTCGTCTCCGGTCTGAGCAGGCTGCCCTCTCACCGCGGTGCCACGGTGTTCGCCACGTCGCCGACCCCGCAGGAGTGGGAGCTCTATCGCAGCCGCAAGTTCTTCACCGAGTGGGGTTTCATCAACGCGCTGAGCGCGCCCTGCGCGAAGCAGCGGCAGACCAACGATGTGGACGTGCTGGTGTGGTCCATGACGGCGCGCCGCACGAAGCTGCTCGAACCCGAGCTGAACCCGACCGCGGACCGAGTGCTCTTCGTGCCCGGCACCAGCTTCAAGGTCCTCGACCTCACTGAGCCGGAGGAGGGCGTGCGCGGCCAGGTGCTGTTGCGCGAGCTGGCCGCCAATGAGATCGATTCGGCCGGCCGGGTGGACGACAACCGGGCGTCGCTCGACGAGCTGGCGCTCAACTCGCTACGCCGCTGCCTCGACAAGTGGGCCGAGGCCAAGGGCGAGGTGCGCGTCGCTGACGCCGCGGCGCCGCGGTTCAGCCTGCTGCCGGGCCTCGTCCGCACGACATCCGCGCCGGAGGAGGAACGATGAACCGCCAGTTGCTCGTGGTCGCCGCTGACCGGCCCGGCTCATACCCGACGATCAGCGCTGCGCTCAGGGAAGCCAGGGACGGTGCGACGATCAGCGTGCTGCCCGGACGCTACGAGGAGAACCTCGTGGTCAACCGGATGGTCACCGTCACCGCCGAGGAGGGGCCGGGCACGGTCGAGTTGGTCGCCCGCACGGGCAGCGTCGCCATGATCGCTGCAGGCGCCGCACAGTTCTCCGGCCTCGTGCTGACGGGTGCGGACACGAGCGCCGTGGCGCTGGACATCCGCAAGGGCGAGGTCGCACTGGATGACTGCCAAGTGTCGGGCGCCTCCTGGGCGGCCGTGCTCGCCCACGGCCAGGGCTGCGCGGTGCTGCGCGGCTGCGCCGTCACCAGCAGTGGCGGCGTCGGCATCGTCGTGACGTCCTCGATGCCGAGCATGGCGGAGAACACCGAGATCGTCGACGCGATGTCCTCGGGCATCGTGGTGACCGAGCAGGGTTCCCTCGAGCTGCGCCGGGTAGCCGTGCGCAAGCCCGGGGGCAACGGCATCTGCGTTAACGGCCGCGGCCGCGTGGTGATCGAGGACTGCCAGATCGTCGAGGCGGCGAAGCCCGCGCTCGTGGTCGAGGGGGAGGCGAGCGCGGAGGTCCGTGACGTCACAGTCAGCCAGAGCGCGAGCCTCGACCTGTACGTGCGCAGCACGAGCGAGGTCGTGGTCGCCGATTCTGAATTCACCGGAGCGCGCATGCAGTCGGCGCATATCGCTGGCGGGGCCTCACCTCGGCTGCGGGGCTGCCGGTTCGACTCGGCGGGCAGCAACGCCGTCTACGTCACCGGCGGCTCGTCGCCGCGGTTCGACGACTGCAGGGTCACCGGCAGTCCGATCGGCGTCCTGGTGGACGCGGCGTCCCATCCGGTGTTCGGGACGTTGCTGGTCGAAGGCACGTCGCGCGGCGCGGTGCTGGTCGACGCCGAGTCCTCGGTGGGAGTGAAGGGGCTGCGGGCGGTACCCGAGTCCGGCCCCGCTGTCCTGGTGAAGGGCAGGTCGCGGCTGACGCTCGGCGACGCGGTGATCGAGGTCTCCGACGCTGCCGGCCTGTCGCTCTCGGAGAACTCCCGGGGCGAGCTGACCGATTTGCGCGTCACCGGCCCGGCGGCACACCTGGTGAGGCTGGAGAGCGGGGCACGCGGTGAGTTCGCGTCCACCCTGCTGCGGGGCGGCGGCTTGCGCGCCGAGGAGGCCAGTCTCTCCATTCGGGACAGCGAGGTTGTCGATGCGCGGGAGGACGGCATCAGCGCGGGCACAGGCAGCGACGTGCACGTGATCCGCTGCCGGCTGCGTTCGGCGAAGCGGCACGGCGTGCACCTGCTCAGTGGGTCGCGCGGCGACGTCCGCGGCTGCGAGGTGACCGGGAGCGCGGGCGACGGCGTCCTTCTTGACACCGAGGAGGCCGTCACCGTCGCGGAGTGCACGGTCACCGGCAGCGGCGGCAGCCCGGTGCGCAAGGCGATCGAGCACGAACGGCTGTCGGTGGCAAGCATCGTCACCGACGAGCCGCAGCCGCAGCAGCGGTCCTCGCAGCCGGCGGACGCCACTTCCCAGCCCGGGCCCGTCTCGGGCGAGGAGCACTGGGAAGGCGGTTTCGTCCTCGCAGGCGAGGACCAGCATCCGACGCTCGGTGGCGCGATGGGCGCCGAGCTGGAGGGACCACTCGCCGAGCTGGACTCGCTGATCGGTCTCGACGGTGTGAAGCACGAGGTGCTCGGCCTGATCAACCTGATCAAGATGACCCAGCGCCGCCAGCAGATGGGTCTGCCGATGCCACCGATGAGCAGGCACTTGGTGTTCGCGGGTCCTCCTGGCACCGGTAAGACAACGGTCGCCCGGCTCTACGGCTCGGTGCTGGCGGAGCTCGGCATTCTCGCCCGTGGTCACATGGTCGAGGTCGCGCGGGCAGACCTGGTCGCCCAGTACATCGGTGCCACGGCCATCAAGACCGCCGAGGTCGTGAACAAGGCCATGGGCGGCGTGCTGTTCATCGACGAGGCGTACACCCTGTCGAGCCAGTCCGGTGGCAACGGTCCCGACTTCGGCCAGGAGGCCATCGACACGCTCATGAAGATGATGGAGGACCACCGTGACGAGATCGTGGTGATCGTCGCGGGCTACTCCGAGCTGATGGAGCAGTTCCTGGCCTCCAATCCCGGTCTGGCATCCCGGTTCTCGAAGACCGTCGAGTTCCCCAACTACAGCGTCGAGGAGCTGGTCACGATCACGACCAACCTCTGCCGCAAGCACTACTACGAGCTGACCGACGATGCGGTCGACGCGCTGACCGACTATTTCGAGCGCGTCCCGAAGAACGACACCTTCGGAAACGGCCGCGTGGCCCGCAAGTTGTTCGAGGCGATGGTCAGCAACCAGGCATCACGTCTCGCGATGCAGCCGCCGTCCAAAGACACCGAGCTGAGCAGGCTGACTGCCCAGGACCTGGCGAGCGAGCTCGTGGCGCTCGGCGAGGTCGCGCCCCGCGCGGCCCTCCCCGACGTAAGCACCGACCCGTCCGCCGCGGTGCAGGCGACGCTGGGCTGGCAGCGGTTCGCGGGGCTGTGCGGACTGGAGAGCGTGCGCGAGGCCGCCGGGCGCATCCTCGTGCGGCTGTGTGGGCTCAAGGCACGCAACAAAGGGCTGGGCAGACAGGCGAACGTCGTGCTGTCCGGCCGGCCGGGCATGGGGCGGCGCGCGGTCGCGTCGCTCTACGCGCAGAGTCTCACCGAGCTCAGGCTGATCAGCAGCGGACATGTGACGCGGCTGTCGATCGGCCGCGATCTGTGTCCGCGCTGGCCGGGGCAGGCGGTGAGCCTGGTGTCGACGGCGTTCGACGAGGCGAGCGGCGGCGTGCTGCTGCTCGATGCGGACGGCGACTGGGCGACCGACTCGGCCGAGCGGCGGACCGAGACGATCGACGCGCTCGGCGAGGCGGTGCGGCGCAACCCGGCAGGCCCGGTCGTGCTGCTGTCCGGCGAGGCTATGTCGTTAACCCGGCTCTTCGAGTCCTCCACCGCCTTTGGCGAGTGCTTCGCCGAGCGGTGGGACTTCGCAGAGTACGACGTGGACCAGTTGACTGCGCTCGCGGTGCGGCAGCTCACGCGCTGCGGCCACAAGGTGCCGGAGAACGTGGCGGACGCGTTGCGCGGCCTGCTCTCCGACGGCGGGCACACGGCATGGGACACCCACCGGCTCGCGCAGCGGCTCGCCACCACCGCGGCCTCACGCACGCTGGCGGAGGCCGACTTGCACGCCATCACCATGTCCGCGCTGCCGTCGTTGGCGCTGGACGAAGGACTCGCGTCGGTCGGCTGACCGGCGGCCGCTCGCGGCCTTGTGGGTGCGATGCCGCGGGTACCTGACCTCAGGGCCCGTCGCGGCTCCATTGCACCTGGTCGGCGTTCGGGAGTTGGCGCAACCGCGGCATTCCCATCATTCTCGGCGGCGCGCGTGCCGTCGAGAACACCTGGTTCGTTCAGCAGCGCGAACTGGGCTGGGGCAACCACTTGATCACACATCCCGGCTCAGACATGGTCGCTGATAGACGGCGGGTGCATGGCGGCCAAGAAAAAGCTGCGCCAACATCGGCGGCTGGCTCGGGCCGCGAGACGACGCCTTGGCCGGGCGGGCTCGCAACCTCGTCACCGAAGGCATGCACGCCCACGGCGCCATGCACATAGGCAGCCCGATCAGCCACTCGGTGCGCATTGGGGGAGCTGGTGGTGCGCAACTGCCGCAGCGGCTGGGCATCACGGCGACGGTGAAGACGTTCGGGTGCCGTCCGCCGGCGGCCGCGTCGACCAGGTATCACCGCTTTACGCGGCGGCACGACACACGGTCCGGGCGGGCCGGGTACACACCGGCCCGCCCGGACCGTCGCCACTTGCCGATTTCGGTGCCCGGCGGCCGGTCCAGCGGTCACACCGCCGTGCGAACCGCTTTCAGCTGCCAGATCGGTAGCAGCACGCGGCCCTCGCCGTCGGTCGGGAACGCGGTGAGCCCGTCGATGTTGGCCGCATCGCCCAGGACCGCACGCGCGCTCACTTGAAGCTCCTCCAAGGTGCAAGCGGTCGTGTAGTTAGCGGCTTCGAGCTGCTCGATCGTCCAGTGCGCTCCGAGCGTCTCCCGCAGGCTGGCCTCGCTGACCAGGTGCCGGTCGGGGTAGATGCCCCGCAGCGCGGTCGAGAAGGCGAGTAGGTGCAGCGGTGCGTCCGGCCGGGTCGCCTTCGTGAGCGCGGCGGCGTACTGATGACGCTCGTGCTCTGTCAAGACGTGGTAGAGAGCGCAGTCCAGCACCGTGTCGAAGCATGCCTCGTACCCTTCGAGTTCGAGCGCGTCGGCAAGGTCGAACGTGACATCGACGCCTTTCGCGGCTGCTCTGGCCCGTGCCTGCTCGACCGCTGACGGCGCGCAATCGAGCCCGGTGACGCGCAGCCCGCGCGATGCGAGGAACACGGAGTTGTCGCCGAGCCCGCAACCGATGTCGAGTACGTCGCCGGTGAACTCGTCTGCCTCGGCCAGCTCGACGACCAGGGGTTGCGGTGCGCCGAGGTCCCACGGCATCTTCGGGGCTTTCGGGGTATCGCCGCTGTACAGCTTCTCGAATGAGGCACTGTCGACGCCTGCGGCCGGATTTGACATTTTCGCTCCTCGATGAGGATGTGGCTTGACCAGCACACAAGCCCACCGGGCGATACGACGCCCGTCAACAGGGTTGGTGAACATAGGTGCAGAGGGGAAACCGATTCTGCCCTGGAGCGGCTGCTCTCGGTGGATTCGGCACCGAACGTGCCTGATACCGGTCGCGCCCCTGTCTGATGAGGACTTTTCGGCGAGTTGGCGCTCTGGCGCGAGTGTCGTGTCCGGACGCTCCGTGCGAAACGCCGGGAACCACCCGCCGGGCTTGGGCTTTCGCACGCGGTTCAGCGTGAAAGCCATGTGCGCGATCGACCACAAGGGCGAGCTGTACTTCACCGCCTACACCGGCGCCGTCGACTTGTTCATCCCCAGGTAACCCGGCGCCAGCAACGCGCCGATCTCCTCCCGTACGGACTCGAGCAACGATCCGCCACCACCCATCGGCGTCGGCGTGCGGAGTGACACGACCTCGCGCCCCAGCACGGCCGCTGCGGCGCCGAGGATGAACGACAGCTGGCCGGCCGCTTGGGGCGGACGTTGATGGGAGGCGTGGGCAGCACCGGCGAGCGTGTCCTTCGAGGGCAGTCCACTCTGCACGAAGGTCCATCCCGCTATCCATTGTGTGCTGAGCGTCATAGCCTTACCGGTGTCGGTTAACGGACTGCCGGACTTGCTATTCCGCAGCCGCGCGAAACTGTTCGGTAAACGAGAGGTTGCGGTTCTTGTCCCGGCTGATGATCTCCCAGAATATCTGGGTGATCTATGGTTTGTATTTGGAGGCCGGTATGGTCGAGAAAGAGGTAGCTGGTCTGCGCACGCGGGCCTGCTTGCCCGCCGGCTTCGAAGACCTCGACACCTCACGCTCATCGCACAGCGCGACACGAATCAAGCATAACGACACGCCCTATGGCCGGAAGATCATTAATGTCCGATATTCCCCCATTGTCGATCGTCAAAGGTGTGCGGATCGTCCGCCGTAATGATGCGAGCAAGACCGAAGTTCCGTTGCTCTTGTGTGCAGGTAATGCCGCTGACGCGCCGTTTGAACGATCGGCTGAAAGGTCTCAACGAAATGCATGTCATGTTTGCCGGCGACGATCGAGTTTCCCTGGGGAGTATCGTCGAAGCTGCCGGAGATGGTGTTGAGGTATCCGTCGACAGCACCATCCGCGACCGCGTCGAGGTCGCACGCTCCACGCTGGTGCGGTTCGTTGACGAGGAGCGGGTCATCTACGGAGTGAACACCAGCATGGGAGGGTTCGTCGACTGGCTGGTCCCCACCACGTTGGCCTCCACGTTGCAAGAGAACCTGATCAATGCGGTGGCGACCAATGTCGGGTCCTATGTGGATGACCACACCACCCGCTCGATCATGCTGTCGCGGATCGTGTCGCTGTCCAGGGGACACTCGGCGATCTCGATCGAGAACTTCGACAAACTCGTCGCGATCTACAACGCGGGCGTCATTCCCTGCATCCCTGAGAAAGGCTCGTTGGGCACCAGCGGTGACCTCGGACCGCTGGCGGCGATAGCGCTGGTGTGCATCGGCCAGGGCAAGGCACGGTTGCACGGCAAGGTCATGGCGGGCGCGGATGTCCTCGCCCAAGTGAGCATCGAGCCTATGCACTTGTCCTACAAGGAAGGCTTGGCGCTGATCAACGGGACTTCGGGCATGGTCGGCATGGGTGCCATAGCGGTCGAACGTGCCAGGTACCTGCTGGACACCTACCTGACAGTGTCCGCGCTGTCCATCGAGGGTCTCGCGGGAATGACCAAACCATTCGACCCGCGCGTGCATCGACTCAAGCCCCATATTGGGCAACAGGAGATCGCCGAGCGTATTTGGTCGTTGCTTGGGGACTCCACGCTGGCCGTCGTCGAGGAGCAGACCGCGCGGACCCTGGCGGGCGAGATGGGCGATGCGGCGAAAGCGGGTTCCCAACCGATCGAGGACGCCTACTCCATCCGGTGCACACCGCAGATCTTGGGTCCAGTGCTGGAAACTCTGCGCTCCGTGACGAGCACCGTGGAGAACGAGCTCAACTCGTCCAACGACAACCCGTTGATCATTCCCAACGAGGACGACGTGTTCCACAACGGACACTTTCACGGGCAGTACGTCGCGATGGCGATGGACCACCTGACGATCGCGATGACGACCTTGACCAACCTGGCTAACCGCCGGGTCGACCGGTTCCTCGACAAGGGCAACAGCAACGGGCTGCCTTCGTTCCTGTGCAGCGTGGATCCCGGGCTGCGGCTGGGGCTCATGGGCGGTCAGTTCATGACCGCGTCGCTCACCGCGGAGAACCGGTCACTCGCGATGCCGGTCTCGATCCAGTCGCTCACCAGCACCGGCGACTTCCAGGACATCGTGTCATTCGGCTTCGTCGCGGCGCGGCGGGCTACTGAGGTGCTCCGCAACGCAATGTACGTCGTCGCGTTCGAGCTGATCTGTGCTTGTCAGGCGATCGACATCCGAGGTGCTGAGGGTCTCTCGTCCTCAACCCGTCCGCTCTACGAACAGGTTCGCAAGATCGTGCCGTTCCTCGACCAGGACATATCGATCACCGACTACGTCGAATCCGTCGTCGAAGAAGTCCTGTCGCCTGACTGGGCTCGATCAGGCCAGGTCGACCGGTGACCGCGGTCAGTGAGCTGGTGGGGACGTGGCGGTTGGAGTCCTATCAGGAGTTGGACTCGGCTGGGGAGATCGTCGACGAGCCTTTTGGGCACGCTCCCGTCGGCAAGCTCGTCTACACCGGCGACGGGCACATGTCAGTGATCCTGATGCGCGCTGAGCAGGCCGCGCTGCGAGTTCCCTTTCCCCGGTATGCCACGATTAAACAGAAAACGTCGACTGTAGACGGTTGCCTCGGGTACAGCGGCACGTACCGCATCAAGGATAAAGTAATCGTACATCACGTCGAAGTCAGCTCGTTTCCCGATTGGGTGGGGCTGGAGCAGCGCCGAGTGATGGAACTCGACCACGGCAAACTGGTTCTGAGGTCGACGCCGTACGTGTGGTGTGGGGAAGTCAGGACACCGGTGCTGACGTGGTTTCGTTACTAATGACGTGAGGAGCGGACGCCGCCATGGCGAGCACCGTTGGATCAACTATTGATTACAAGGCCTCATACGCAAGCCTGCTGGATGACTACCGTGCCCGGACATCGTTGTCCGCGGCTGCGTGGCAGCGTGGAAGGCTGGTACTACCGGGCGGTGAGACCAGGACCGTCACCACGTACTCCCCGTATCCGACCTTGATCAGAAAGGGGCAAGGGGCGCACTTGACCGATCTCGACGGCAACCGCTACGTCGATCTCGTCAACAACTACACCTCTCTCGTCCACGGGAGTGCGTACGGCCCCGCGACTGAGGCCGCCGTAGCGGTTCTGAGGGGAGGCGCGATTTTCGCCAGTCCGCACGAGTCGCAGTTGCGCCTCGCGGAAATGCTGACCAACCGAATCGACACGGTGGAGCTGGTTCGGTTCACGAACTCGGGAACTGAGGCAGCACTGCTAGCCGAGAGGCTGGCGGCAAGAGCGACCGGTCGACACAAGGTACTCGTCTTCGACGGGAGCTACCACGGCAGCGCTCCTGAGCTGATGCAAGGCCATCCCCAGGTGGTGACGGCGCCGTACAACGACCTCGACGCGGTCGACCGGGCAATGACGAACGAGATCGCTGCGGTGTTCGCCGAGCCGTTCCTCGGAGCAGGTGGTGTGATCCCGTCCGCGCCGGGCTTCCTTCGCGGAGTCCAAGACCTGGCGCACGCGCGCGGAGCGTTGTTCGTCCTGGACGAGGTGCAGTCACTCCGCAACGACGTGGGAGGGGAACAGGCGAAGCTTGGCCTGACACCAGATCTCACGCTCCTCGGCAAGATCATCGGCGGCGGCTTGCCCATCGGCGCTGTCGGAGGAGAGCGGGATCTGCTGCTGTTGACCGCTCCCGGCACCCCCGACCGTCTCACGCACTCGGGGACCTTCAACGGCCACCCGGCTGCGGCAGCGGCAGGCGCGATCACGTTGGCACACCTGAATGCAGGGGCGATCGATCGACTGGAGCGGGCGGCGACGACCTTGGCCGCAAGCATCACCAGCAGTGCCGCGCAAGCCGGCATGCCGATCGTGGTAACCCGCGCGGGTTCCATCCTCAACGTGCACTTCACCGACACGCCTCCGACGTCGGCCGCCCATGTGCGGGAAACGAACACCGACCTGCTGTCCGCCCTGCACCTGGCATTGCTCAACCAGGGCGTCTACACCACCCCGCGCGGCCTCATTAATCTCTCGACAGCTCTCCGTGCCGAAGACTTGGCCAAGGTCGAGGAGGCATACGCGAAGGCGTTCGAGCGGATTGCCCGCATCAGCGTGAAGCCCGGCCATCCGTCAGGCCAGTGGCCGGTGCCGGCGCCACGTGTCGCGGCCGAACGCGTCAGTGTGACTAAGTAGTGGCTTTGTTAATAGCTCGTGGTCGAGGCGGAGCAGGGCGCAGAAGGCTTGGGTGAGGCAGGGGAGGGTGATGCGGCGGTGCTAGCCGGACTCCATCAGCCGAGGACGAATCCGCTCGATCTCATTCGGAGTCGCGACCAAAGTTAGTCACAATCCACACTGGACTATCCAATAGACACATCAAGGCATAACAAAGCACTGCTATGAGCCATGGAGGAAATGTGAAAACGTCCCCAGCCATCGTGATCGAGGAACCTGTCAATGACAAAGCTGACGTGTCGGTGGTTCGCCAGCGCATTGACGAAATCGACCAGAGAATCATCGGTTTGATCCACACTCGCAAGGTGATGTCCCAACAAGTGCAGCGCACTCGCATCGACGCGGGCGGGCAGCGGGTCGAACCCATCAGGGAAGCCGCGATCACGAAAACCTACTGCGCGCCGTTCGGCGAGGCCGGTAGCGCGCTCGCGGCCGCACTGCTGCGGATCTGCCGGGGACAACACGCAACTCAATTGCCGGACGAGGGAGGAAGATGATGAGATCGCACGCCGTGCTCGATTCGCCGGCAGCGCAACAACCAGAATGGCCGGACCCGTGTGCACTACGGGACGTGGTGGATGAGCTCGCTGGGCAGCCGCCACTCGTCTCGCCTCGTGAGTGCGATCGGTTGCTGGCCAAGCTCGCCTCGGTGGCCGCTGGCGAGGCATTCCTCATCCAAGGCGGGGACTGCGCGGAAACCTTCGCTGAGGCGGTCCCAGCAACCTACGGAGGGAAGGTACGCGTGCTCCGCCAGATGGCGGGGGTGCTCGGCGCCAGCATGAGACTGCCGGTGGTGACCGTCGGCCGCATCGCGGGTCAGTACGGGAAGCCGCGCTCCTCTGCAACGGAAACCAGGGGCGGGACGGTCCTGCCGAGCTACCGAGGCGACGCCGTGAACGGGATGGACTTCTCGGCCCAGGAACGTACACCGGACCCCCGTAGACTCCTTCAGGCGTACCGGGCCGCGTCTGACACCCTGATGTGGCTTCGGGATTTCGCGGGCGAGGAGTTCTTCACCAGCCACGAGGCGCTGCTGCTTCCGTACGAAATGGGACTCAGCCGCACTGACTTCCTGACTGGTCGACGGTTCGGCTCGTCGGGCCACATGCTTTGGATAGGGGAGCGGACGAGGAGCCTCGACGGTGCGCATGTCGAGTTCGCCGCTGGGGTTTGCAATCCGATCGGTGTGAAACTCGGCCCGACTGCCTCCCCAGCCGACGTGTTGGCGCTGATCGAAAGGCTGGACCCGGACCGTCAACCGGGACGAATCACGCTGATCACTCGAATGAGCGCTGGTAAGATCCGCGATGTTCTCCCGCCGCTTGTGGAAGAGGTCACAGCGAACGCGCCCGCGGTGACCTGGGTGTGCGATCCCATGCACGGAAACACGTTCTCTTCGCCGAGCGGGTACAAAACCCGTCGTTTCGATGACGTGCTTGACGAGGTCGTGGGCTTTTTCGAAGTCCACCGGGCCCTTGGGACTCATCCAGGAGGCCTGCACCTGGAGCTCTCCGGTGAGGCCGTCACCGAATGCGTCGGCGGGAGTCTCCCGGTGACCATGGAAAGTCTGGGCCAGCGGTACGAGACGGCTTGTGACCCGCGTCTGAACCGCGATCAAGCCCTCGAGCTCGCGGTAGCGGTGGGCAAGCTGACGCGGTCGTGAGCCGCTTGGAGCAAGTCGCGGCCACAGCCCGGGCCGTGGCCGAATTCGCGCGGCTGTTGCGCCAACACCGCGACAACGAACTCGAAGTCTGGGCCGATCAAGCAGAAAACAGTGGCGTTCGCAAGAACTGCTCCTTCGCCACCACCCTGTACTGCGACTGGGACGTCGTCGTCGCTTGACTGTCCCTGCTGCACAGCAATGGTCCTACCGAGGGCAACGTGAACAGGTTGAAGCTGATCAAGCACGCCATGTTCGGTGAACGTGCCCGGCCCCAGCGTCATCGAATGTGTGCCAGAACCAGAACGGAGTAGCGCCGACATAGGTGGTCTTGGCGACCTCGGCAGCCACAACAGCTTGATCACCGCATTGTCGGACGGGAAGTGCCCGGGTGTTCTTGGTGATCTCGCGGAGCTGGTAGTTCAACGACTCGATCGCATTCGTGAAACAGATGATCTCGCGGACCTCCGGTGGGAACTCCAGAACCGGAATGAACCGCTCCGGGTGACAGGAGGTCGCACCAGGTAAGCGAACGGCCAAGGGAGGTCGGTGGTTGCCGATGGTGTAGTCCCAGGTCAGCGCTCGATGACCTTTCTGCCCTCCGCGGATCGAGCTACCTGCCACAGAGATCACGGCCTCTTTTGCGCGAGCTTGCTCGGCCCTACGCCGCCAGCCGCCCCGAGAAACCGGACAACCCTGAGGCTCTGACTCACGACTTTTGACCAGCTTCTGTTGGAGTCGGCCGGCGTGGTTGGCCTCGGCGAGGCGGCGAACCAACCGGCGGCGGTGGCGAAGGAGACGCGGTGTCCTGCCAGGAAGGCGCGGATGCCCAGTCCGATGGACAGGTCGGTCTCGCCGGCACCGGAGGGCCGAGGAGGACCGCATCTTCCTTGGCTGCGACGAAATCCAGTGTTCCAGGATACGTGTCTCGTCTCAGGGAGCGTTGCCGAAATCGAACTCTTCCAAGGACTTCCTACTCGGTGATCGGGCGGCGAGGATGCGTCCCTCGCCGCCGTGAGCGGACTGGCAAGCGCCCAGAATAGACGCGCTGAGAGCCATGTCGGAGAGTTGCTCGATGGCGGTTCGATGTTGTCGTGGCGCCGGGGGTGGAGCCACCAGGCGCCCCATTGCACATGCCGAGCACTTCCAGCGCGTCGCCGCGCGAGTCGACCGTCCGGATTTGGCCGGCGCACACGCTTGCCTCGTTGATGTCGGCGATCGTCTTGAGGGCGACTTGGCGGCTGTTGTCGTAGGTGGCGGCGAGTTCCACGGGCGGCCCGGTCTCGGAGTGCATCAGCAGCCGGGGACCCGGGCAGGCTAGGTCGCGCGCGGCGTCACGGTGATTTCGATGACGCCGCGTAATTTCGCGGCAGGGTCGAGCTTCGTCTGCGTCGTCTGCTCATTCGTGTCGGATCGCGCCAGCGGTGATCCCGCCGCGCGTGTCCAGGTCGGTGCAAGGTGGTGGTGGCGTCTTGGTGGTCGGTAGACCTCGACGTCATAGGCGTCTCAGTGGGTCGCGTGCAAACCTTGGGTGTGGCCGGGCAGTTTTGGTTGTACGTGGGGACTGTATTGGGCCGATCGTGTTGAGCGACGCAACCGCACCTGGTTTTACTGCTGTCGATGTGTCCGGCCGGGAGCTGTCGGCCGAATTTCACTCGGTGAGGAAGGGTGCGGGGTGTCGGGTTCGCATGCTGAGGAGCTTGAGCAGTTGTTGGCGCAGTATCGTAGGCAATTCGCCGAGGTGAAGGAAACTCAGCGGCGTTTGCGGGAGATTTCTTGCACGGTGACGGCGCCGAGGCGGACTGTGGCGGTGACGGTGGGGCATGGCGGTGTGGTGAAGAACGTCGAGTTCCCGACCGGTGCTTATAAGCGTATGGCGCCTGCCGATCTGGCAGGCGTGGTGCTGAAGGCTATCGCTGATGCCCAGCAGCAGGCTAGGGGCGAAGCGGCTGAGGTGATGGCGCCGTCGTTGCCGCCTGGGGTGGACGCTCTGAAACTGTTCTCCGGTGACGTTGATATCCAGTCGTTGCTGAAGCCGGAGCCGGAGTTGCACGAGGTAACCCGTGACGTGATGAACATCAGGGACTGATGCAGATGACCACGAAGCCTGAGCCCGGTGACGACAGCGACCGCGACAGCGGCTACGGCAGCGGTGACGACAGCTCTCCGCCCAGGAGCCACCGCCCGGAGAACTTCGAGCCGGGCTCCCGGCACATCAGCGTGGACACAGACAGCATGTTGCGCAGTGCCGGGCAATTCCGCGGTGCTGGTGACAACTTCCGCGTCTTCGCCGGAAACCAGCAGCGGTTGATCAGCTACCGGCCGCTGGTCAATGGTGAGTCGGACGACAGTTGGGACCAGTTCTCGCCGTCCTACACCGAGGCCACTCAGGTTTTCGTGGATGGTGTGTCTGGTCTGGCGGGGGCTGTGCAGCAGATGTGTGAGAGTCTTCGTCAGTTCGCGGCTTTTTGTGTCGCGACTGAGGACAATGCCGAGTATCTCGGTAAGAACGCGTTGGGCCTGAACGAATCACCGGACCCGGCCGGCGTTCCCGGTCCCACACGCGAGGGTTATCAGCCGCTGACACCTATGCGTAGTGTCACGGGTGAGGAGTTGCCGCCGGGTCCGTCCGGGCGCCACGTCCCGGGTAAAAGGCCGTAGGGTCGGGGTTTTGGTCGGTGTGTGCCACTGGAATGTTCTCGGTCTGTGTCCTGCGTCTGTGTCTGTGATCGCGCCGGCGTGTGGTTGCGGGCGGGTCGAGTGTGGGATGGGGGTTGAGTGGTGGATATCGAGTTTGATCCGGCGTTTGACTGGTTGTGGGTTTTGGTGGCGGGGCAGAAGGCTCCGCGGGTTGATGTGGCGGCGGCGCGTGCGTTGGCGGAGAGCTGGCGTGATAGTGGTGTGACGCTGGAGGAGTTGGGGCGGTCTCTGGGGTCGTTGGCGGTGGTGGCGGAGCGGAGTATCGGTGGTGGTGCCGGTCGTGCGTTCCGTAATCGTGTTGATGAGTTGGTCGCTGCGGTGCCGCAGCTGGTGGGTCTGGCGAGGCAGCAGTCGGCGGGTTTGCTTGATCTTGCGTTGAACGTGGAGTTGGGCGTTTATTCGATGATGATCGAGATCGCGTTTTTCGCGGCGTCGATCGTCTGGGCGTTGGTCAGCCCGTTCACGGCGCCGTTGGTTCCCGCGTTTTTTACCGCTGCCCGCATCGCTGTCACTCGCATCCTGGAGAAGCTGCATTGGGTGGTGCGGCTGCTGGTGGAAGCCCTCCAGGAGGGTGTCGAGGAAGTCGCGCAGGGCGCGTTGGCTCAGATCATCCAGTTCGTTGAGGGAAACCGTCACGGGTGGGACGGGCAGAATTCGCTGATCGAGTTCACCGCGGGTGCCGCGGCGGGCGGCCTGATGGGTGCCATGTTCATGGGCATGAAGAAGTTGGGGCCGCAGGTTGCGGGCTCGATGTTGTTCCATGGGTTCACCGAGGCGGCGGCGGAGACGGTGGTCGGAGCGGGTGCGGCGGGGATCCTGGGCGGCAGTATGGATGATCTGTGGACCGGTGCGGTGGGTGGCGCGTTCACCGGCATGGTTGATAAGGGTGCTGCTGATGCCGGTGAGAAGATCGGTGAGCTGGTCAATGGTGTGGGCATTGTGGATGGTCCGGGCATCCCCACGATCGACATGCCGGATGCTGTCGGTGTTCCGGTTGTGCAGACGGGAGTCGAGCCCGGGCACAGTCTCACCACCGGGAGCGGGTTCAACGACGCGGATTCCGGCTACGGCAGAGAATCCGGTGACGCCAGCACCGAATCCGGTGACACCAGAAGCGAATCCGGTGATGCAGACGCGGGTTATGGCAGCGACACCGACTCCGGGCCTGCCGGCAGCGGCGTTTCCGCCCACGGCCCCACCAGAATCGGCCCGTTGACCACCACACCCGCGGCCGCGGGTGTGGGGGTTGGTGGCGTGCCCGGTCAGGGTGGTGGGCCGAGCACCACTCCTGGTACGGCAGCGGACATCCCGTCGCCGGGAACGCATCTGCCCACACCGGGTGCGATGGATCCAGCCACCGGTGCTCCCGTGTCGGATGTGCCGAATCGGGGTTCGGGTGTTCCTGCGGCAGGTGCCGCCAATCCGGTCGCCGGGGCTCCTGCGCCTGGCGCGTGGTCGCCTGGTGTCGGCGTGCCTCCCGCGGTCGACGGGCTGCCTGCCGCGGATGCTCCGGCTCCGGCCGAGGGACGAGCGCTCGTCGAGGAAACGCCCACGCCGACCGCGAATCCTTCCGTGCCAACCGCCGGCGTGCAGGACCCCGCTGTGAACACCCCCGCGCCGGGGACCGCGGTGCGTTCGGATTTGGGGGCGCCGGTGGCGGGTACCGGGACGCCCAGTTCGAGCGTTGGGGCGTCGGTGCCGATTACGGGGGCGCCTGGATCGGACTTGGGGAAGTCGGTTCTCGGTGCGGTTGTGCCCGGTTCGGACGTGGGTGAGCCTGCTCCCGGTACTGCGGCACCTGGGCTGGCCGCAGCAGGGAAGCCCGTGCCGGGTACTGCGACGCCTGGTTCGGGTGTGGGGACGTCGGTGCCCGGTACCGCGAGGCCCGGCCCAGACGGGCGGACGCCTGCGGACACCGCGGTCACCCCGCCGTTGCGCGACGGTTCGTCCGTGCCGAAGGCTCCGCCCCCGGTTGCGGCCTCTCATGGTGTTGTGGGCTGGGACGCCGGGTATGACTCGGCGCCCGCGTTGCCGTCGATTGATGCGCAGCCTCCAGCGCAGATCGGTCCAGCGGGAGGCACGGCTCAACAGTCCGCATCGGAGACTGGCGCCGCGCAGCGGCAGGTTCCGGCGACGAACCAGCAGCGAGGCACTCAGGCGGGCTCGTCTTCGAAGGGGGCAATTCGCCCCGGTGACCTCCTCTTCATTCTGAACCCAGACGGTCAGTCCGATATGGACGAACTTGCGGACAACAAGGTTGACGCAACTGAAGTTGCCACACCGCGGGTCGATGTGTCCTGGACGTTCGGTGGTCCTGGGTCGGGCCGGGCTGTCGACTTCATTAAAGATGTGTTGGCGCAGTCCGTGGTGGATGCGGAGGTCTTGTTTGGGCAGTTGCACCGGGCGATGGGTGTGGCTGGTGCGGACCGGTTGGCGACGGAGATCGCTGCCCCGTTGGTTGCGGCGTTGGAGGAGGGGCGGCTGCGGCAGGCTGACTTTGAGCATGCGCTGCAGATCACGGGGCGGATGTCCACGTTCATGGCTGACCCGTCCGCGGAGGTCACCGTGGGCTCGACGGCGGTGCGGCCGCCGGTCCGGCCCGCGGACCTGCCGTCGGTGCGGCAGCTGGCGCAGGCGATCGGGGACCGGGTTCGCGGTGGTGACTTCGACGGGGCGATGACGCTGGTCGGGGGGATGAACCGCGAGCCGCAGGTGGTGTGGGCGACGTCGACGGCGTACCAGGAGATGTTCGGTGGGGAGCTCGCGGCTGATCTGCGGGCGATGCGGGCGGACGAGTCGCCTTATGTCGACTATCTGTTGAGCTACTCGATCGCGCGGCCGGTGTCGTCGGACCAGGCGCGTGAGTGGTACCTGCGGATGACGGAGCTGACCTTCGACCATCCTGAGGCGGGGCGGTTGCGGGTGCCGTTCGATCATCCTGAGGATGGTTGTTACATGCGGGCGCATCTGATGGCGGTCGCGTTGCAGCGGCTCGGGGCGCAGCCGCACAAGATCTTCGTGGCCCGGCGAGACCCTCTGCTCGAGATTGTCTCCGAGACCGCGCACGGTGCCACCGCCGACAGCCCGGTGGTCGTCCGTTGGCAGTTCCACGTTGCGCCGGCCATCCGGGTCGAGGGCGGGGATGGGCCGTGGTGGGCGGTGTTCGACCCGTCGCTGTCGCCTGACAGCATCATGAGTGTCGATGACTGGCTCTCACGCATCAACCTCGACCTGTCCACCACGCGTAACTTCGAGGGCACGGCCTCGTACATCAGCCGGATGCTCACGGAATTGCGGACTGAGGAGCCGGACGCGTGGAGAGACGACTTCCCGTCGCACTACGCGGTGGTGGCGATCACCGAGCCCTGGGTCTACGGCTACCTTGACCTCGTCTCCGGCTATTCGGGAACGTTCGCACGCACGGACACGCGATCGCGCCGGTACATCGACAAGTTCGAAGAGCAGACGTTGATCGTCGCCGACCGGCGGGCGGACCGGGCGCTGGCGGATGTCGTCGCGCACGCGAGGCTCAATGGCGGGGTCGACGCCGACGCCGTGCTCGCGTCGCTTGCCGACATCGTGAAGCGCGAGCCACTCGGTGCGCGAGGCGTGCTCGAGCGCAACCCATCCGCCGCGAAGCTACTGGCGGAACTGCTTCCCGGTCGCAGCGCCGACATCTGGGAAGCGGTCAACGAGGCGCCCCCCGTCGATCCCGACGAGGACTACGCCCCGACAGAACCTGCGACGGACATCGACTGGAAGGAGATCTCCCGCGACCTCAATAATTGGGACGCGGATGCTGAGCCTTCCGATTCCGGCCGTGCGAGCCTGTATCGGGAGATTGAGGCCGCCGGCCCGGACCAGTTCGTCCGCACCTTCCCCTCGGTCGACCGGTCCGTGACCGGTCCGGCGTCGGCCGGGCAGCCGCAGGCCTCGCGCCTGCAGGACGACCGGGCAGTCGAGTCCGCCGAGCTGCCGCCGACGGCGCTGAATTCGCCTGTGCCGGGCTCGCCGACGTGGTCGGACACGCCGCTGCTGGAGCGCGACTCGCCGCTGCTCGGTCCAGCGGTGACACCGCCTGTCTCTCAGTCGCCGGAACAGACCGGTTCGACGGCGAGCGGTGGGCATTCGGAGCCGTCCACATCGGACATTCGAACTGCGTCGCGGCAGAACCGGGTGCCGACGACGACTCACGCAGGCTTGCCCGACGAGGATCTGCGGATTCCCGACGATGCGGACGCGACGATCCGGCAGGAAGCCACCCGAGTCAAGGCCAACATCAAGAGCAACTTCGGCATAGGCCTGGACTCCGCCTTCGCGAACAAACAGCCCAACGATATCGACAACGACGGGTTCGCCGACGATACCGGCCTGACGTCGGACGACGCTCCACTCGATGTGGACGCGAAGCCGGGGCCGGAGTCCGCTGAGCCTGTCTTCCCGGCGCCGCACGGCTATCGGAGGGAAAATCTCGCGCACGCCGTGCCACACCAGCGTGGTCGCATCCGAGCGGTACCGGGCCGATCGGAGGTCGTGCGGTCTGCGTTCGAGGTGCGCCGGGCCAAGGAGGTCACCGAGGACGGCGTTGAGTCCATCACCGAGATCACGGTGTACGTCGATCTCGATCCCGGCCGTCGTCACGGTGACGGGGTCCGGCAGCGGATGATGACGGACGCGCAGCTGGCCGTGGACGAGTTCTTCAACAAGCCGAACTTGCGTGCGTTCAACGGTGACCTGTTCCGCTTCCGGATCATGCCGAAGACACCGGAGACGGTGCTGCACCACAGCGTGGAGCTTGATGTCGACCCGGCACGGGTGATCGATCAGAACCACTGGCGGCCAGGCCAGTTCGCGGTGCAGACCGCGCACGAGTACGGCCACATGATCGGGCTCGTCGAGGAGTATTCCGACGTGCCCGGTCAGCTGAACCTCCGCGGCACCGTGATGGGACGCCATCTGGAGACGGGGCCGGACGGCGAGCTGCGTCAGATGGCCGACATCCAGACGTTTGCCCGCTATGGCTGGGTGCTGGAGCAGTTCGTCGGCGACGTGCCCATCTACGGCGAGCCTGGTGACCACGCGGGCGAGGGGCCGATCACCCAGGCTGCCGTGCAGGGTGCGATCCTGCCAAAGGCCCCCGAATCCGTGGGGGAGCGGTGGCAGGAGAGGGCCACGCCGCGGCCGCAGGTGCCGGCGGAGGTGCGGGAGCGCATCACCCAGTGGCACCCAGCACTGGAAGGGCCGCAGACACCGCGAGATTTGCCGAGTGACCTCCAGCGGGACGGCCAGAACCTGCCCGTTATGGGTGGTGCGCCGGACGCCGGACCGATTACCGAGCGGACGCACCAGGTCCGGGTGTTGCTGCCACACAACGTCGTCCGGGCGGAGAACATCGACGGCCAGGGGATTCGGCAGACCGCGCAGGAGGCGCTGGAACGGGCCGGGGTCTCCGAGCAACGGATCGAGCAGGTGCTGCACGGCCTGTCCGACGCCGCGTTGAAGGACAATTTCACCGTCCTCAACGGCGAGGGGCTGACCGTGAGCGTCGGCGTCGGCGCGGACGCAGTGGAGATCTCTGTGCACGCGCGGCTCACCGACGACACGGTTTCCGGAGGGGCTCCGGATACGGCGGCTCAAAAGCCCGGCAAGCCTGGGAAGCCGGGGAAGGGCGGCAAGAAGTCCAAAGAGAACAAGATCGAGAACGCTTCGGGCGGCTACGGCGAGGTCAAGCACGAGGTGTCCTCCCCAGGCCGCTGGGACGACGGGTACGGCTACCGCGCCAGCATCCCCGTGCCCGGGGTCTCTGTGCAGATCGCGACCAGCCTCAAGGGGCTCACCCCGCAATCGTCTTGGAAGGCCACCGACAGCTCGGAACTCCGGCACGGCTCGTCGTTCAAGCCGCTGGGCTCCCGCACCACGAGTTCGCACGACCTGACGCACGCCGTCACCGTGCGCCGCAACAGCCAGGAACCCGTTCAACTCAGCGGGCAACGCGCCGGTGCGGCGACCGTGAGCACGCCGAACGTCCTGCACGGCCTGCGGCGCGTGGACACTGCGGAGCTCGGCAGCGAGTCCGCCACCGGGTTTGAAGCCTGGCTGAACTCCGAGCGTGCATCCACGCGGCCCGGCGAGTCGGTCTACCTGTGCGGCAGCCAGGCGCTGTTCGACAGCGCCAGGTCTCTCGTGCACCGGCACGATGACTGGGCTGGCAAGGCCGACGAGATCGGTTCGTCGCTGCGCAACACCCTGCGGGGAATGGTCGGCAGCGCCAATCTCAGCCAACGCGGGCCGGAACTGCTGTCCGGCGGCACCATTACCGAGAAGCTGGAGATCCGGGACGCGACCGGGAAGACCCGCACCGCGACCTTCGAGCTCAAGGTCCGCCAGGGTCAGTCGCACGCCTTGCTCACCGATGAGGAAGTCCCGGCGGGTGACACGAAGTTCAGCACCAAGTTCGGCCGCAAGGACGGCCGCGAGATGCAGGCCACAGTGGAACAGCCGGTTGGTCTCGGCGGCCGGTTGCGTCTCGCCAAGAGCATCTACGACGACGGCGCCAATAGCCTCGACGTGCGTGTCTCGGCGCAGGGCAAGCTGACCTCGCAGGAAGAGCACAGCGAGACCCTCGTCGACGACCTGCGCACCGAACTCGAGTGGGAGCACCAGGGTGAATTGCGCGGTGTCAGCGCGGACCTGACCTACGACCTGCGGGTAAAGTTCGACGACGGCCGGGTGTGGGACACCTCGCACGACATGGCGGACGGCGTCACCAAGTGGCGCGCGCTCGCCCCGGAACCCACGGACTCGGACGCGACCTCGCCGACGCGGCTCGATGGGGAGCCGTTCCCAGCGCAGAAGGTCCTCGGCGCGGCCGAAACCCGATTCCCCAACGTTGCCGCGGTCAACGCGGCACTGCGTCAGATGCTGCCCCAAGAGGTGCTGCCGACTGCGGGTACGACTGCCGAATCGCACATGGCGGACAACGAGGAGATGCTGAACGACTTCGTGTCGGACCGGGGGTTCAGCAGCCATTCCCCGGATCTCAACGGGCCGGGTCTGCCGCTGGTGTTCACCAAGGCCACCTACGCCGACACGTCCCGCCCAGACGAGCTCGTCGGCGTGGTCATCCAAGCCGTTCCGCGTGGCTCCCAACCGCGCGGAGGGTACGGCACCGTCGACTCCGGGACGGCCGTGGCCGAGGCTGCTGCCGGGCGTGTGCCTGGCGCCGGGCTGAAGGGCGCGCTGACCGGCAGCACGAAGGTGGAGCACAGCAGCTCGGTCAAGACTGGCACGACCCTCGGCGGTGGTGCCGGCCTGCGCGGGCGCGCCGAAGCATGGGGGCAGTTGGACCTCAACGTCCAACGCGCGGACAAGTACAACACCGTGGAGTCCACACTGGACTTCTCCGGTGGAGTCGGGCGCGGCCAGGGCTGGAAGTCCTCCGACGTCGGCGTGCACCTGAAGCAGGTCGACTACCTGATCACCGTGCTGGACAACGATGGCGTGCTCGGGCAGCGGACCATCCGAGGCGGCCCGGCGACCACCTTCGTCGGTGGGGCACTCCCCGTCGGCGACCGGCCCGCGGACGCGAACAGCGCGGGTGCCAACGCCGCCGGCGGGGTCGACGCTTCCGCCTTCCACGAGGTCGAGCACGACACACCGCGTCGGCCGGAGGGCTGGACGCCAGCCGCGCTGCCCGACTACTACGTGGTGCACGGCCTGGACCTGCCCGTCGTCAGCGGCCGCGAGCTCACCAGCCGGCTGCTCGGTGACTTCGGCGACAACAACGTCATCGCCGCGCACCAGGTGCATTCCTTCGCTGGTCCGGAAGAGGTCGCCACCCACTTCGACAGCGTCACCACCGGCACCTACGAGGGCGTGGTGCACCGCTACGCCAAGGGCAAGTTCCTGTCCGTTGAGGAGCGGCTCGGCGACATCAAGCAGCACACGGTGCTGAGCAACGCGCGCCTGAACGGGCCACCGCAGAACGTCGAGCTGAACTTCATCAGCACGGTCAGCGGCGCCACCGGACACGGCACCACCAAGTTCAGCGGCGGCGGCTGGACCCAGCGCGTCCGGGTGGGCGGACAGAGCAACGGCGACGGCGCCAAGGGCATGTTGATGGGCAGCCACTCGTCCACGCCATCGGCATCGAAGGGGCGGTCGTTCAGCCAGGAGTTCGAGCACACCACGACCACGACTTACAAGGGCCTCGCCTACCTGGTCACCTACGACAGCAGCACGCTGTACAGCGGCAGCGAGGCCGAACACGGCGCGAACCCGTTGAGCGACGTCGCCGGGAACACGCGGCACCTCGAAGCCCATAAGAAGGGCTCGGTCCAGCTCTGGGTGCCGGCTGGCGAGATCGGCCGGCTCGGGCTGGGACCGGACGCGAAGATCACCCCGGCCACGGGCGACGGTTCGGGCTGGGAGCCGACCGCGTTCGTCGACGACGGGCACGCCTCGGCGACTGTCCGGCCCGAAGTCACGGGGGACCTGGTCAGCGACATCAAGAAGCTCCTTGGCGGCGTCCCGCAGCAGGTCGTTCCGCGCACCGCCGGCCAGCAGTTCACCGGCTACCTGACCAAGTTCGCGCTCGGAACGGCCGAGCTGCGCGCCAGCCGGGATCTGTGGAGGCAGAGCGTCCGTGACGTCGCCCCGCGCGGCTTGCAGGCGCTGTTGAAGGACTTGCGCGGACCAGGCAAGCGGTGGTCCACCACGATGTTGGGGCCGCTCGGCACGATCGACGTCACGCTGACCTTGAAGGGCCGGCAAGGCCCCGGCCGGTTCGCCGGGGTCGAATCCGGGTGGAGTGAGAAGCACGAGATCAAGACGATCTCCGAGGACGCCGTCACCACGAAGAGCGGTCAACAGCGCCGGATCCAGTCGATGCTCGGCGCACGGCAGTCGGGGGATGGTTCGCGGCAACCGGTGGCGTTCATCGGGCAGGGGGCCGCCGCCCAGAAGTCGTCCGCCAAGCTCGTCGAGACCGCCAGTGAGGAAAGCACCCGGACGTACTCGTTCGAGAGCGACTTCGTGATTTTCGAGCACGACCTGGACCTCGTACTTACGGTGGCCAAGACCGCGCACGCCAACCGCGCGCCGCAGGCCCTGACCCTGGGCTTCGCCGACCTGGCGGCCCCGGCGAGCACCAGCAGGACGCTCCCGCTGCCGTCGTTGCCCGGCGTGGTGCGGTCCCGCGTACCCATCGGCGAGCTCGCGCCCACCGAGTACCAGCCGCAGTGGATCGACACGCTGCCCGAGATGAGCCACGCGGAGGCGAACTCGGACGAGGTGCAGAAGGCCCTCCAGCATTTCCTTGCACCCCCGGCCGAGCAGACAGAGCAGACCGCAGACACCGCGCCGCCGGTGCCGCTGGGCGCGACATGGACCCGGCACGCCATCATGACCGGCACCACCACGAGCGCGCTATCGGCGCACCTGCAGGAGGCTATGAGTGAAGGCGGGTACCCCCTCGACGGCCTCGACCACGACAGCCACGCCGCCGACGTCACGCGGAACCCGTTGGAGTCCCTGGTCTTTCATGCCTACCTGGACGATGCGCACGTCACATCGACCGCGGACTCGGCAGGTCTGACGACCAAGGGGTCCACGACATCCAGCATCAAGGAGGAGCACAAGGACGGGCCGGTCTTCAAACCCAGCGCCCGCTTCCGCCAGGTCCCGCAGGCCACTATCGGCGCACCGGAATACTCCTGGCAGCAGACTTCGGCCGCGAAGCAAAAGTTCAAGGACGCCAAACCGGAGCAGAAGTCCAGCGGCGAGACCTACCTGGTGAGCGCCATGGCGAACTGGACGATCGAGCCCCGCCACCGGGAGGGGGCGCCTGCGGGCTGGAACAAACCGCTACACGTCAGGGACAAGGTCTTCGTGCACACCGACGAGGCCGGTCTGCGCAAGATGGGACTGCGGCCGCCGCGTCCTGAGAATCTCGCCTGGCGGCGTACCCCGGTACGGGAGGCGTCGTGGTTCACCCCGCTGCCGAACCCGCTGAAGCCCACCGACTGGGAGCACCTGCGGAACGCGCTCCCGGATGGCTCGGCGGACTTCGAGATCAGCGGTGCCAAGATGTCCAGCCGCCCCAGGAATGTCGTGGACCGCGCCGTCTTGGGCAACTACGACTGGCGTCGTTTCGAGGTCAACGGGCGCGGGGTTCAGGAGTTCACGTTCAAGGCGCACCTGAAGAAAGATGAATTCCTGGCGCCGTGGCGGGAGAGCGCGGAGCGTGAGCTGCGGCTCGCCGAGGAGGCCGACGCCGATGCCGCCGTCGCCGATGCCACCGTCGCGGTCCGGCGTCTCCAACTGCAACTGGATTCGTCGCCTGATAACGCCGACGCGCTGGCCCGCGCACATGCCGACGTCGATGCTGCTCGGCGCCGGGCCGATGAGCAGCGGGAGAAGGCCAATGCGGCTAGCGTGGAGCTGGATCAGCGGCGGCAGCTGGTCGACGATGTCAAGCGGCGTGCCGCCGGTGCGGTGGACGAGGTGTTCAACCAGGGCTACCGGATGCCGCGTTCCGGCGACCAGTTCCACTTCCGGCTCGAGTTCGTCGATGACCCGGCGCAGGCCCACCGATCCATCCGTCTCCACACCGATCCCGGTGCGCGTTCAGACCAGCTCAACTGGAACCCGTACACCGCCGACGACTCTGTGTTTGTTCACGAGCCCGGACACTGGCTCGGCCTTCCCGATGAGTACCGCCAGTTGGGGGCCTACCAGCTGGGCCGGCGGCAGGCCGCGGACGGTGTGTGGCTGCCGGAGTACACGGTCAGGATGCACCTGAACACCGATTCGCGCCTGGCCCCACTGCGAGAAGAAGCGCGCACCCACGAGCGGTGGGCCGTCGAAGCGGAGGCGGAAGCTGGGCGCGAACCGCATGATGCGAGGCTGCAGGAGGAGGCGCAGGCGTTGCGGACGAAGGCGGTCGAGTCGCAACAGCGGCTCGCGGAAGCCGAGCGGGAGATTGATGAGCTGAAGGAACGCGCGACCAGCGCGGCCTCGGAGTTGTTCGATCCCGAGCGGATGCACCCGAGTTCGGGGTTCTTCGTCAACCTGCAATTCACCGACATCTCGTCGGACTCGCATTTCCGCGTCGATCTCATGGAGAAGGCGCCCGGCGGGCCGAGGGCCTGGGATACCCGGATCGGCGCGTTCAACCTCGCCGACGCGGTTGGTCGCCACCTCGGGTTGGAACCCGACTTCCTCCAGGCGCTGCGCCAACACCAGGCCCGCAACATCCAGGCGCGCCCGAAGGCCGACGACCGGCTGGTGTTCAACCGGGCCGACCCGCCGATGCCCACCGACACCACGACAGGCCGGCCGCATCGCCCGCAGAACTCCTACATCGACGATGACGGGCTGATGGGCACCCACCAGCGGACGTTCCTGCCACGCCACCTGTGGCGGATCGAGGAGTTTGCGATCTCGCAGGGGCTGCGCCCGGACGTGGCGGTGCCGGGCCCGGAACGCCGGGCGCGGACGCTGGATCACTTGTTGTCGCGAGAATCGGTCAACAAGGACGCGGTGCTGAACGAGCTGGCGGCACTGCGCGGGGACCCTGCGGCGGTCCAAGAGGTGCGGGCGGCGTTCCTGGCGAACGCCGGGGACACGCTGGAGACAGTCCTGCGCATGGTGCTCGGCGAGGACGGTTATCAGGAGGCTGTGCAGCAGCTGGAGCCGCGAGACAACTCGGCTGCCGACTCGGACACCGGGAACCACCGCGAAGTCGCGCAGGCGGACTCGCGCCCGTCCGAGCGGGTGGACGTGCCCGCGTCCGACCAGTTGGCGGAGACCGATTCCGAGCCGAATCAGTCCGAAGAGCGGGCCGATGCACCGCAGGACGCTTCGGCGCTCGCCTCCTCCGAGCCCCCACTCTCGCCGTCGGTAATCGCCGAGGTGGGGTTCGAACTGGAGCTGCCGGGTGTAAGGGTCCCGTTCTCTTCCCGGGGTGAGGTTCTGATCGAGGGCGTCGGGTGGCGGCTGGAAACCGACGATGTCGCGGGTTCCGATCGTTCCGATCTCGAGTTCGTGTTGTCCCCCATGTCAAGCATGCGCGAGATCGAGGATGCGATCCGGGATATCGTTGGCGTGATCGGCGCGATGCGAGGACTCGCGTTGGCCGGCCAGCCGTTC
Organism: Saccharopolyspora sp. NPDC050389; assembly: GCF_040655595.1. NCBI lineage: Bacteria > Bacillati > Actinomycetota > Actinomycetes > Pseudonocardiales > Pseudonocardiaceae > Saccharopolyspora > Saccharopolyspora sp. NPDC050389. The sequence continues at coordinate 24,013 of NZ_JBFAKG010000033.1, read as the reverse complement.
TCACTATCGCAGGTGGCGAGTGGATCTGCGCGAGAGGCGCATCTCCGCAGGGACACACCCGTCATCGTCGAGGACATCCGGTTCCAAGCCCGTATGCAGGCGACCTACGGCATCGGTCTGAAAGACCTCCACGAGGTCATCGACGAACTCTTGACGGCCAGACAAGCGACGACGATTCATCAGTCCGCGGGCCGGATCCGGCGGTTCTACGAGCAGAAATCCCCTGACTCACTGTCGGAGGATTCCCGTGGTTTCGTGGAGCTGCTTGCCATGTATCTCGAACGTGCCGGAGCGGAAACGTTCGGTAGCGGCGATGTAAAATTCAGATTCCGATTGAACAGCCGAAGCGACTTCGTGTCCGTCTACGAGAAGTTGCTCACCGACGCCGACCGGGAGCAGGTGCGCAGGCTGCTCCTTGCGGAGCCGGATCAGGATGTTCCGGATTTCATGGCGGCACTGGGCCGCCGGGCATCGGATCTGGTCTTCGCAAAGCCGTACGACACCGAGGAGGAGAATACGAAATCGGCCGGGCCGCGGATTGTCGACTGGCTGGGTTCGATCGTGAAAGGCCGGAACGAGGGAGCGTTCAAGAAGGACCTGCTGTCGCCTCCCTCGGGTTACCCGCTGCACAGCGGCAACCTGGACGTCGACTACGGCATGGGCGCGATGGGTGTGGACGAGGTGAACAGGTTGATCCTGTTCGAGGTCCGCGGCGCTCCTTACCGCCCGACCGACCTGCCGTTGAACGGGAGGGCGTTCCACGCCGTAGCCGAGGAGTACAGGAGGGCCGCGCAGCGCAACGGTTCCCTGGCGCCCGTACGGTCGACCAACTCGCCGGCGGCGCACGCTGTCCAAATCACTGACCGGCTCAACAACGTGTGGCAGGACCTTTCCAACGTTCACGGCAATGTCACCAGGCTGGACGAGAGCCTGACGGACAGGGCCTGGCGGTTGTTCTCCAACTCCACCATGTCCTCGATGAAGGAGATCGACCAGATCGAGAAAGGGGCGTTGCCCGAAGGAACGGAAGGCCTCCGTCCCCGGCTCGGCGAGATGGGGAACGTTCTTCGGGCGCTGCGGGACATTCACGACGCCGCTCAGGTCGCGTCGCACATGCCGGCCTTCGAAGTGGCCCTTCGGGAATTCGAAATGGCGCTGTGGGACGCCGAGAACCGCCTGGGACCGTACTTCGACCACGCCGGCCGGTCCGGCGCCGTAAAGCAGCTGGAGTCGCGCGACAACTCGGCAACCTCGGCAGCCGACACGGACACCGAGAACCTCCGCGAAATCGCGCAGGCGGAGCGGAGCACGGAAGCAGAGCCAACCGCGAGAGTCGACAGCGCTGCCCGCGAGGGCACGGAGTTGTCTCAAGTGGACACCCTGGTCCGGGCAGAGGAGTCCGCGCGGCGCGACGGCGCCGCGACCGCCGAGCTGAGCGAGGCCGCCGCGGCTGTGCAGGACGACGGCGGAGCCGAGAGGGACGGGGACCGCGACAGTGAGTCCCCGGAGAACAGCGCTGGCACGGAGGTGACCGAGCAACCCGAAACCACCGAGCTGACCGGGAACGAGGCTCTCGCCCGGCGCCGGTGGCGGGCCCTGCCGCGCTACCTGCTCGGCAACCGCGGGCTCGGTGCCGCGAGGCAGCTCACCGCCACTCAGGGCGCCGACCGGATCGTTTCCGCTGCCCAGAGCCTGCTGACCAAGACACCGTCCGCCGACGACATTCACGACCTGCGGCACGCTGTGGCGAACGAGTTCGAGTCGTTCCTCGGCGGCGGCCGGGAGCTGAATGTGGGTGGGAAACGCCTACTGGTCAGGGCCGAGCTGGACTGGGCGGAGGTCACTTCCATCGAAGCGGACATCTCGGCACCCTCCGGGGCGACCGCGCACGCGAGCGGTGACAGTGCCGCCACGTCCAGCGGCCGTACCCCGATGTCGAGGTGGTTCTTCTTCGTCCCGGCAGTTCCGGGCCTGTTCCTGATGGGCGGAGTCAACGCGCCGACCGCCGCCGCGGCGTCTCGCAGCAGCTCCCGGAAGCACGCGCACAACGAGCAGAACCGGGTCGCGCTTCCGGACAGCACCGACAGCGAGGCCGGCTACCGGGGGATGCGCGCGGTGCGTGCGCCGGCCACGTTCTACATCTCGCGGCTTGACAGCGAGGGGAATCCGACTCTGCCGGAGGTACGGGTCGGCCGGGCCTTGGGCGACCAGACTCCGGTCACGGTCGAACTCGGTGTGCCCGTCGGCATGGCAGGGGCGGGACGCCGGGTGCCGGTGCCCGCGCAGCTGCCCCACTGGGCACCGGAGCACGCCGAAGTCCGCACCGACGTGCAGGGCCGGTACAAGAACAAGCCGCTGCCCGTACCCAGCCGCCGCGCGCTGCCCTGGAGCAAGAGGCCGGGCGGCATCCGGCGGAACACCATGTTCGACCAGGTCGCCACCTACGTCGGCAAGCTGAGTGAGGACGCTCTCGCCGCGATCCGGAAGTTCGTCAGCCCCGGCAACATCGAGCAGCATCTGCCGGAGATGGCGGTGACCCCGGGCCAGGCCGCAGCGGGCCTGGGCTGGGTGTCCTCGGACGCGTTGCTGCCGGGTGGCAACCCGATCAAGCGGATCGTGCGCAGCAGGGGCCAGCGGCTCCAGATGCGCGTCGTCGTCCGACAGGTCGCCTACGACCAGACCATCGACGGCGCGACGTTCGAGAAGACCACTTCGGACACGGCCACCGCAAGCGACTCCAACTCGACGAGCATCAGTGGAGATGGTTCGCTCGCCGGCGGGCCCGGCTTCGACGTCGGCATGGTCGCGGCGGGTGGCGCCCTTTCCGCGGGTGGTGGGTACGGGACCAGCCACGAACAGGACTACGAGCGTCGCACCGGGACAGAGACGACCCGAACCCACACTGGCCGGGCGACGCGCTTCCACACCGTTGGTGACCTGGAGATCCGCAAGCCGGGGCATCCACCGATCATTTTCCGCGGGGCGGTGGACGGCTACCACCTGGCGGAGGCGGCCGAGGCCTCGCGGTACGGCATCGACGCTGCCGCGGCGGCGGACGGGGCACCCACCCGAGGAGCGGTGGAGGACACGGCGGCCCGCGCGGCGATGCAGCTCAGCGAGGCGAGCGGGCGGCTGGCGAAGATCATGGAAGACTCGGCGGCGGAGCTGCCCGGCCACAAGCGGTGGAAGTGGCGGGACGCCAGGTTCGTCACCGAGTTCGACGATCCGTCCCTGGACAAGGGCATTTCCGCTAAGGACGAGCGGAAGCTGGGCCGGGGCGACGAGCTCCGCGGCGGGATCTCTCCCGCGGAGCTGGCCCGCCGCGCGCCGGACATGCTCACCGACCGGCCCCTGGTGCTGGACCTCGAACCGGAACCCGGGCGGGGCCACGATTACCATGCCTCGTTCGAGGTGACGGCGAGCCTGGAGGGCGGCCTGGTCGACCTCGGGCCGACCGACGGCACCATCACGGTTGAGAAGATCTCCGAGTCGGAGGGCGGCACGTTCGCCAAGGGGCGGAACTGGACGCTCAGCGGCGGCTTCGTCGCCCGCGTGTATGCGGCCCTGCACGGCACAGGCATGCTGACCGCCTACAGCAAGTTCACCTACAACCGGTCCGAGTCGTCCGGGATGGGGCAGGAGACCGAGCTCTCCGGCGGCGGCGTCCGCGGATCGAAACTGGACGCCGATGGCAAGGTCCGACCCGAGCCGATGCGGCGGTACCGGGCGACGATCAAGCTCACCGTGTCCGGGCACCACTGGAACCAGCATAACGAGCTGGTCCGCGGCATCAGCGTCGGCAAGCCCGGCAAGCACGCGCCGGAGCGGCCTCCGCTGGACATCGTGGACTCCGCGGCCGCCGCCGAGGGGCGTGAGCCGGGAACGGTCACCGTGGACGTGGTCCTCGAACTGCCCGCCTCGCACGGAGAGCTGCGCCCGGACGTGCAGCTGATCAACCACACCGAGCTGGCAGACGTCTCGATCAACCGCAGCGATGAGCTCCGCCGCGGCGCGTCCCGCGAGCTCGACTGGGCGCAAGCCGTGTCGTTCCATGGGCTGGAGCACGTGCGGGAGGCGATGAGGCGGGTGCTGGTGCGGGCATCCGGCGATCCGATCTGGAAGTTCGAGGACGGGAAAAACTCCGGACTGATCGACCGTGCGATCTCGCAGGACTCCATGCGCGGCGACCCTCGTGCGTTCAACCGCCCGACCCGGATCAGTGGGCTCTTCTGGCATCGCAGGCGGGCCGACGCGCACGCCGAGGGCGCGGTGTCCTACATGCTGCGCAACCCGGAGATCCTCCAGACCGTCTGGCAGCAGCCGGAGCAGTCGATCACCGGCGGCAGCACTACCAGTACGGAGAAGGGCGCGACCTGGACCTGGGCCAACGCCATCGAACCGGCGTACCTGCCGACCAGCGCCAACGAGATTCACACCCCGGGCACGGTCACCCACGGGTTGGGGCTGCTCCTGCACGAGTTGAGCCTCTGGGTGAGCAGCTGGGGACACAAGAAGGGGCACCGCACCGCCGTTTCCAACACCGTCTCGTTGGCCCCCGAGCCCCGCAAGATGTATTTGATCTCCGCCTCGGTGGAGGCCACGGTGGCGGGGGAGACGTGGAGCCGGGGCAAGCTGGACCGCTGGAATGTGTTCAAGCCGGAGGAGGTCAACCGGGCCGCCGAGCGCTTCGAGCTGCCGCGCGCGGCGAAGGTCTTGGTCACACCCGAGCAGCTGGACGAGATCCGGAGTAGGCAAGCGGAAGAGGACGCGCGGCGCGCGGGCGAGGCCGGCGGAGAAGTACCGCCTGCTGTGCCCGAGGCGGAATTCGCGCACGATGCCGATGCGCTCAGCCCGGTGCCGGAGGGGCACGACATCGGCGCCCCGAAGTGGGCCGACGCCGTCATCGAGCCGATCGACCTCACCAACCGCCTCGCGCCGCTACGGGAACAACTGGTGCAGCGCCTCGGCGAGGAGCGGGCCAACCGACTGCTGCCACCCTCGCCGTTGGGGACCGAGCACAGCACGCACGACAACTACCGCGAGGCGGAGCGCTACCTGTCGCAGTTCCAGGCATCGCTGGGCGACCTGGAGGGCGGCGGCACCAGCACCCCGCTGCGGTTGCAGGACCGGTTGACCGGCGAGACCTACGAACTGCGGGTCAGCGCGGAGAAACTGGGCGGCCCGAAGCCGGAGGGCATCAAGCACGCCGAGATGGCGAAGGTCTCCAGGACCACGCGGACCGCCAGCACCGCCAGCAAGTTCTCCAGAGTGGTGGCCGAGGCGTTCACCCTCCTCGCGCCGGCCGCCATGTTCCAGAACGACTCCGCCGCCGCGCACGCCGAGACGACGCCCGGCAAGCACGGCGCGCCCTACGGCAACTTCGGCTTCGGGTTGGGGCACATCTTCGAGTGGCTCAAGCAGACCCGGGAGACCACGGGCGAGCGGACGGCCGAGCACGTGCACACCGAGACGGTGAAGGGCGCGCTCGCCCAGCACCGCGCCGAGATGCTCTTCGACGTGCGCATCGAGCGACACGGCGAGCGCATCGCGGCGGCGCCGGACATCCGCGAGGTCACCACGATCACCCCGATCGAGGACACCACGGCCGTCGACATCCGGGGCGGCACCGGTGAGGGTCACGTTACCGAGCGCTCCGCGGAGGACGCGACTGAGCAGGCGCTTCTGAAGTGGCATGCCGCGGAGCCCACGGAGACGCTGCCGGACGACCCGGCCAAGTTCCGGGTGATCGATTTCAGGGGCGACGTCGAAGACTTGGTCCGCCAGGCGGAGCAGGGCATCAGGGACGCGGGCGGCATAGTCGACTCGCACACCAGCCGGATGTTGCGCGCCGAGCTCACCCGGAGCCGGGTGGCCGCGCTGCGGAACGCGCCCGGCTCGGAGGGGGCGACGCTGGAGTTGCCGCCGGGCCTCGGGCTGAAGGTGACCGCGCACTCCAAGCTCACCGGCCACGGTGAACTCGAGGGCGTGAGCACGCGAATTCGGATGGACGGGTCGAAGACAACGGCTGGCAGTAAGGCGACCGAGGTCACCTCGGGCAGCGGCAACACCCTGGCCGCGCTGCCCTACATTGCCGGTGGTGTCCCGCAGAACCCGGAACACGCCCAATACCCCAACCGGCAGCCCTTCGGATCAGCGGGCGACTGGGCGCTGCCGATGGAGCCGCTCGGCTCCCAGGAGGCCGAGCACGAGCACCACGCCAGCAACGAGTCCGGTGGGCCCGAACTGCTGGAGGCGGGCAAGAAGTCCAACACGGATGGCGTCACCAGCACGTGGTCGCACGGCGCCGGGTTCCGGTTCGTTATCGAGCCGACCTCCCGGGTCACTCTCAAGGACACCGTCGTGGTGGACGTGGACTTCGGGGCGGGAGGCGGGTTCGTGGTCCGCCGGTCGGACCGGTCCGACCGGTTGCCCGAGCCGCTGGTCGACGCGGCCCGTGACTTCGCCAAGCGGGACGCGGAGTGGTCGGCCGCCCGCGGCCGGCGCCGCGCCGCCGACCCGCACGGGCTGGGTGACCACTCCGCCGACCTGGGTGGCTCGCGGATGGAGGAGGAATTCGCCTTCCGCAACGCCACCGAGGCCGAGCACGCCGCGGCGTCGGCCTGGTGGCAGGCGAAGCGGGTCTACGAGCAGGAACTCGCGCACGCGCGGCAGGACCCGGGCCTGTCGGGCGCCGAACCCGCCGCGCGGGTGGTGTTCCCTGCCGACGCCGACCGGCTCCCGTTGGCAGAGCGCCTCAAGCTGTACCCGTTCGTGCGGGAGATGCTGGCGGCGCTCGAGTCCGGTGAGTCGCCGAAGGTGCGGTATCGGGTCCACGGCGACGTCGGTTCCCGTCGGGCGGGCAGCGATTTCGCCGCCACGGCCCGCGAACTCGATGTTGTGATCAGACTTCTCCAGCCGACGACGCGAGACAACCAGCGGTTCGGCAGGGACGCATTCGGCCTCGACCCCGAGAGGTCGCCCGCGCCGCACTACGTGCGCTCCGAAGGTTCGACCGAGGTGGAGATCTGGCTCGAGCCCGCCGAGCCCACCCAAGGCGACACGGCGCAGAACTCCGGAGTCCGGTCGGGCAACGCAGCACCGCCGCAGCGGCGGGCATCCGAGGACAGCCGGCTCGGCGAGGACAACGAGCCGGTGGTGCGCTCCAGCGCCGGAGATCCCGTGGCCGGTCGGGAACGGCAGGAATCGCCGAGGCACTCGACGGGAGCTGAGGATGCCGCCCGGCAGCTGCGCAACACCACCGACGGCTCCGCGCGCCTGGACACCGAAGCGGAGTCGACGAACCTCGAGGCCGGTGGAGCACCGCGGTCCGAACGCCGTAATGACGATGGGAAGCAGCAGGATTCCACCCGGTTGTCCCCCCGTGAACCGGCCGACGCGGGCACCGTGCGGTCGGACTCGGCCGAAAAGGTCCAGCCGAACCGCACCGGTCAGTCCACAACGGATTCTTCGGACTCCGGGCCGCGCCGGGGCGGGGCCCAGCAGCCTCGGGAAGACCAGATTCTCAGCGAGCCGGAACAGTCCGAGCAGTCAAACTCCGCCGACGTGCAGCGCGACCCGGCGACGGTTGCCGAGGACTTGGTCGAGTCCGACCGCGTTCTGCTTCCGTCGGAGTTGGTGCGGGGCGGGGTGATCTCGCAGGCGTCCCGGCTGTTGCCCAGTGAAGGTGTGTGGGCGGGCGCCGACATCGGCGTCGACGAGAGCCTGATCAGCAATATCGTCGACAAGATGCCGCTGAACGACGGGCAGCGCGACGAGCTGCGGCAGCAGCTGACCGACTATGCGAGCCTGCGCGGTGAGGCCGGCCTGCTGCAGACGCTTTCCGGTGGCAGGACGTTCCGGGTCACGACCGACGACGGACCCAAGGCCGTGTTTCTGCGGCTGGACCGGGACGTGATCCGGCCGGTGAACCTGACCGCGGAGGCATTCCAGGCCCTGCCGGTGCAGCGGAGCAAGCAGGAGACGGCCCCGAAGCTGATTGCTGGCAGCACCATTTCCCGTCGGCTCAAGACCACGCCTGTGGTGGGTTTCTTCGACGCGGCGGTCGATGCGGTGTCGACGTTGAACCTGCGGATCCTGCCGTTTGTCAGTTGGGGCGGGGATCGCTCGCGCACGACGTCGGGGAAGCACTGGACGGTGCGGGAGCGCACGGCGAAGCTGGGGGCGTTCCGCCGGATCTTCGACGTGAACTTCAACTTGCACTGGGAGATCGACGGACAGTCGCCGGGAGGCGACCGCTTCGACCCGACGGTTCGGCTGGTGTATCCGGACTCGATGCTGGAGGATTCACCATCCACATCGGACCTTGTTGCGATCGCCTCCCGGGACGTTGGGGAGTCGGCGGCGAATGCCGCGCCGCGGAATGCGGTCGCGATGCCGTTGGAAGTGCAGCAGTTGATCGCGCACATCGATACCTATGCCAACATCGGCGGTCTGCACCGCAACGTCCTGTCCGGGCTGCCGGACTGGGTGCGCCGGGATGCCACGCTGAACAACAACGTTTCCGCGAGCCTCGATTCCGCGTTGCTGGTGGAGGAAACCGCCGAGGGCCTGGTGCATGGCGTGGACATCACCCACCGCGCGGTCTATCCGGAGGCGCTGTCGCGGCCATCCAGGGACTGGTCGAAGCATCCCGAGGTCACCGTGCAGATCGAGCCGAAGCTGGTGGGCTTCGAGCGGATCGGCGGGATTCGCAAGGACGTCGGCAGCGGCGAGATCTGGCGGCGCACGAAGGACAGCCAGCTGGCCAAGAGCGTGCGCTCCACCGGCGAGGGCGGGCTGCGGCTGCGTATTCTTCCGCAGCTGGGCAAGGTCGAGGTGGATGGGCACAAGAGCCCGTTGCGGATCGGACCGCTGGCGCAGATGTCGGTGTCGTCCACGCGCCAGGAGTCCTACACAGGCAGGTCGGGCGGCAAGTCCAAGGACAAGTCCATCGAGCGGGACGGCATGCAACGGTACCGCATCGACCTGTCCCTCGGCGGGCAGTTCACGGCGCGCCCGGGTGGGAAGGGTACGCCTGCGCCGACGACGGTCGACGACAGTCCCGGTTCCGTGTACGTGTGGGTCCGCGCGGACGACGTGGCCGAGTTCGAGGACGTGCTCAACCACGCGCTGAACCCGCATGTCGAGGCACCGGTTCAGGGTGGGTCGAGGGACACCGACCTAGCCGACCTGGTGGAGCGTGAGCGGGTCCGCGCTGTTCTCGACGGCGACGGCATGTTCAAGGATCCGGTCACGTTGCGCGACGGCGGGCGGCTCCGTGAGGCTGCCATGCAGCACATGCAGAAACGCTTGGCCGCTGACGGGGTCGAGCTGAGCGATGCGCAGTGGACGGGCGTGTCTAAGCAGCTGGGCGGGCTTGGCCCGCACAAGCTGCTGGCCAAGTTCGACGGCATCACCGGCGAGAGCGCCCGCCTGCACCGCGTCGAGGTCACCGCCGGCGACCGGAAGTTCACCTTCTCCATCACGGGCGATCTCGGCGAGGTCACCGGCCGTCGCGGGCTGGCAGAGGATGCGAACTTCAGCGCGACCCGTTCGCGGGGCGCGGGCTGGCAGACCAAGGTGAAGGGCTCGTTCGGCTGGGGCACGTTCTTCAGCGTCTGGGCCCGCACGACGGTCCGACCCGACGCCTACGGTGCATCCGCCTACCTGGGCGGGGTCGTCGGCGCGGGCGGCAAGGGAGACCGGGGAGTCGGCGGCGGACACGGCAGCAGCACCGAATCGGAACTGCGGGTGAAGTACACCGGCAAGGCCGACCGGGTCTCCCGTGCGGTCGACCTCCGTATGAGCGTCCACGAAACCCGGCAGCGGCAGCGGGCCCGGGGTCTGTGGAGCACGCTGGAAGGCAGCGAGCAGACGCAGTTCACGGTTCCGGCGGAGGTGGACTACCGGGTCGCACGGTTTCTGCTGGATGCCGACCGGGGCCGCACCGCTGCAGACCAGGTGGGTGAGCTCACGGAAGCCACCCGGGCCGACATGCGCGACGCGGCGGTCGTGTTGGTCGACGACCTCTACAACAGGGCCAACCAGGCGTTCCGGGACGCGCAGATCGCGGCGGCGCGGGCGGCGAAGGACGGTAAGTACGAGCGGGCGCGGTTGCGGCTGGCCGAATCGTGGGACACGGCGAGCGCGGCGGTCGTCGACTTCTACCATCGCGCCGGTGACAAGGTCCATGCGATGTGGCAGGAGGCCACGTGCCGGGAGAGCGAGCCCGCGAAGCCCCGGCAGCGGGAAGCGCGCGACCACGGCCCGCAGTACGTGATGGACCTCGACCGGGATTGGTGGCAGACCCGGCTGGCGGGGATGTTCCACGGCACGCAGGTGCGCGACGAGGGCGGCCGTCAGGGGCTGTTGTTCGACCGGATGCAGCGCGGTGGCGTTGAGCTGCAGGTGCACAACGAGCGTTCGCTCGGGCCGGTGGCGGGCGCCGCGCAGTGGGAGAACGTCACCAGGTCTGAGCTGTCGGTCTCGCACGAGCACAGCAAGGGCGTCGCCGCCGAGGCATCGGCCCAGTTCATCTGGGGTGTCGGTGACGCGACGGCCGGTTTCGGGGTGCGCGCCTCCGGAGGCCACGAGGAGTCCCTGACCGGCACGACGAAGACGAGTTCGGCCCGCAAGACGCGGTTGGAGCTGTTCACCGGGGACCTGGTGCTCAAGGTCCGGGCGGACGCGTGGCAGGAGCTGTTCGGCCAGCCCAACCGCAAGTGGGACCCGATAAGCCCCTTCCCCACCGGTGCGAGCACCGAGACCGTGGATGTGGTCATCCCGGGCGGGCTGCTCTACGTCAAGCCGGAATCCGTGGCGGGCGTCCCGGGCGGGGAACCGCCGCCGGGCGTGCCGTTGCCCGATGACCTGCCGTTGCTGCGCGATCTGGGGCAGGGGCTCGACAAGGGCGTCGCGGTCACCAACTTCACCGTGGACCAGGGCAGGACGCCGGGCCCGGAGAAGCTGTCGGAGCGGGCGATCCGGGCGTTCGCGCACGCCGCCCCAGAGTTGTTCCCCAAGTGGGATCCCGATTCGGGCACGCCGGCACCACTATTCGATGTGACGCAGGCGCTGCGACAGCTCGACGAGGAGGCGGGCGTTCGCCAGCTGCTCAACGGCAAGTGGGAGCGGACCCTGTTCCGCTCCCAGTGGTTCGGTACGAACTACTACACGTTCACCGCATGCGCCAAGCAGGCGCCGGGCGGCGCCGAGCGCGTTTTCCAGGGCGACGGGGAGACTTCCGGTTACTCGGAGGTCAAGGGCATGCGGGGACTCGGCGAGAGCAGTTCCCGTGGTGTCAGCGGGGGCGTGGGCTTCGGCCTGAGCGTGGAGACGCCGGGCGAGCTCACGGCTCTGCCGGACAGCACCACGCTGCTGCCGGGCGCGCCGCTGGGGAGGTCCGCCGAGAGCGGCAGCGACCAGTCCACCGGGGTCGACGGCTTCCGGCAGGACCGCGTGGGGACCGACGATCAGGCGGCAGTGCGGGCGCCGGTAGAGGTGGAGTTCACGGTCCACAAGTTCAAGGCACCGCCGCTGCTGCTATCGACCATCACCGAGGGCAAAGCGGGCCCGTCCAGCTACAAGCACGAGGAGCGGCGGCAAGTCGAATTGCCGCGCGACATGAAGACGGTGCGGGGCACCGTGGACCTGTCCGCGCCGGAATTCCTCTTGCACGAACGACAGGGCTCCGAGACCGGCGGAGTGCAGAGCGACATCACCGAGGAAGCGCGCTGCGCGTCGTCGTTCCAGCTCGCCAAGGCGCTCGAGGACGACCAGCTCGCCGAGAAGGTGGTGGAGCGCATGGCCAAATCCTCGGGCCATGCCGACCTCATCCGCCGTTGGTTCGGCCCCGGCACCCCGCATCGGTCCAAGCTCGACGCGTTGTTCTCGCCGTCGATGGTGGTCCCGAACCTCGGCAACGAGAAGCAGTTCCTCGCCGAGGAGGGCTACAGCACCGAATTCCGAATCCAGGACAAGGCCTTGGCGGAGTCCTGGCGGATCCAGTTGCGTCCGCGGCTGGTCGACCCGGGCTTCAAGTACGAGTGGGTGGAGAAGGAGCACAGGACCAAGCACGGCGAGGCCCACTCCGAGAGCAACGCCGACACCCACGACAGAAGCGGCAACGCCGGGATGGGCTTTGCGGTGTTTGGCAGCACCGCCGCTACGTACGGAGGCCCCGAACTCGGAAGTTGGCGCAGCCACTCCAGCTCCGAGGGCATGTCCAACGCCACCCAGCTGGAACACATCGCCAGGTCCAGAAACCTCGCGTGGCGCCGCTACGGCGCGATTCCGCGGTACGACGTCGTCATCAGCTCAAAGCGGCACTTCGCATCGGAGTGGACCGAACGCGGCCGCCTGGAGGGCGGCGAGGCCCTGGCCGGCCGGAGGGTCGACTTCGACGTCAAGAAGTCCGAAGCCGCCCCCTTCGACCACGCCGCCGTGCCGCAGGACACCGACGGCACGCGGCAGACGCTGCCGACGACCCCGGAGAAGACGGAGAGTTCAGTCAGGCAGCGGGATTCGCGGGAGCCCGAGACCCCGAACACCCGTGAGGTCGCTGCGGTGTCGTTGGCGAACGACCGTGGCGAGCAGGTCGGTGTGTCGTTTTCCGTGCCGTCGCCGGTGGCAGTGGGCCCGGAGACCATGCTCGCCTCGGCATCGAACGGTTCGGTGTGGCCGTTGTTCGGCAGGCTCGGCGCCCGGATCGGCGTGCTGTTCTCGTCTGGACCACGCACTAATCCGGAGCCGAATGGCTGGCCGCTCGTCGGCAGCAACGGTAAGCGGGCAGGGTTCGCGTTCTCAGCGAACACTCCGCCATCGCCTGCTGAGGGGCCGCTGCCTGGCAAGGTCGGTGAGGCGTGGCCGCTGGCCGCCGGCGAGCAGCCAGCCGAGCCCTCCGCTGTCGAACAGGCGGCAAATGTTCCTGGTCCGTTGGCGGATGTGATCGACGCCGAGCCGGTAGCACCGTCTGATGTGGATGTCGTGCCCTTCGTGCGCGGTTCGGTTCGGGTGGGTGCAGGTTTTCCCGACCAGGGTGCGGCCGGGGTGACGGATCCGGTGTTGATGAATCGGCTCGGCGGTGCCGGTGAACTGGCGCGAATCAAAGGTTTTTGGGACCGTGTGCGGGGTTCGGTTCGGCGGGCCGAGCTCCGGGCGGATGGCAATGTCCGGTTGCCGAATGATGGTTCGATCACGACGGCCGACCCCGGCTCGCGGTCTGTTTCCGCGGTCGTGTCCGGTCCGGACAGTCCCACCTCTCCCGCTGATGCGAACACGTCCAGTGCATGGCCTGGGCGCGTCGACCTGCGCGATCCCAAAGCGTCCACAGCGGATATGCATCGGATCGAGCCGGCAGGTGCTGGCCTGTTCGAGGCGCCGCAACCGTCTGTGGCGGATCGGTCGTTTGCGAGCTACGACCAGGTCGCGCACGGGCTGCCCGCGCTGGAGCTGTCTGAGACGGTGGTACGGGCGAAGGTGGCACAGTATGCCGCGCTGGCCTCTGGTGGCGCGCTTGAACACCGGGCAATCCCACCGGCTACGCGCACGCAGTTCGTGGCGTTGAACGACGTGCTTGCCGAGTGCTATGACCAGGCCGTCAAGCAGCGAGTGCGCGCGTTCGTCACTGAGGCGTTGCTGGCCGCGAGCCTGGTGCCGACGCGTGAGGAGTCCAGGCGCTCGAGGCGTTCCGGCCTTGGCGTCGAGGTGGATCGTCGGATGATCCAGCCGATCTCGCCGGCCCGGCTTACCCAATTGCTCGACGAGATGCGCAGCATCGTCGCTGCTGGCGTTGATCCATTTACGCTGTCCTCTTCGCCCTTGTACGGTCTGGTGATCCCGGCGGGCGCGGCGTTGCCGGTGCGCTTGGCCATGCTCGGGCTCGTGAACCTCGGCACCGAGAGCAGGGCGGCTGTGCTCGCCGGGCCGCTGTTCACCGCGCTGCTGGCGAACCCGGCGGCGCTCACCGAGTCGCTCTTTGCGGCCACCGGCCATGAGGAGCAGTACTTTCTGAACACCTGCGTGGCCGCGGCTGTCGATGTGAGTGTTCGCAGCCGAGTGCCGACTATCGCAGCGCTGCTTGACCTCGGCCGTGCGGTGGCGGACATGACCAACGACGAGTTGCTCAGTACGCCGCCCGACGTCAGGGCCCAGGCCGACCGGCTCTTCGGTCGATCACGGGAAGACATGGTCCGCACACGGGTCGCGAACGCGAGAAGCGAGTTCGCCGCCATCGAACGACGCGCCATGGAACTAGTCGGCTCGGACCAGACCGCGCCGTCAGTGCGCACGGAATGGCGTGACCTCAGCGAGCGCTGGGGCCGGTCTATGCAGAAACTCGCGGGTGCCAGCCTTGAGAGCGATACGGCACCGGTACTCACCCGCAAGGTGCTCAAAGACCACTGGCGCGCGAGTGCGGTGCTGATGTCGCCACTCGCCCTGGACCGCAGCAGCCGCAGGCTCCTCGGCGTCGACGGGCCGGCCTATGTCGCCAAGTTCCAAGAGAGGCTGGCATCCGATCCAGACGGGAACCCGTTCGGAGACAACGACATTTTCGCTAAATGGGACTTCGGTGTCGCGCTGGCACCGAGACTGGCGTCACGTGTTCAGCGCGCGAGCTTCTGGCAACGGCTCGCACATCGTGGCGGAGTCGCGGTCGCCACCCCGGATCACATGGTCTACCTGCACGCGGCCACTGTAGACGAACTTCCTATGTTCGTGATGAACGATGCGATGAAGTCGTACCCGACGATGCTGACGCCCGAACAGTTCGCCGCCTGGGCGACGAAGATGGGCGCCCACGCGAGCTTGGCATCCTTGCCCGTGCCCGCTGACGACAAGCATGCCACCGCCGGGCAGCCGCGACTCAACACGCAAGACCGGTTCGTGCGAATGCCCCTCCAGTACGGGGCCGGTCAGTACGCCGGGACGTCCTTCCCGACGGAGGCGAGTCCGCAGGAGCGGCGTCTGAGTGACATGTCTTCAAGCGGCGTTTCGTCGGTGTTCGATTCCGTGCTGAACGGCGAGCCGCGTGAGTCGGACACGACGGTTGGAACCGGTCCCGACCCTGTTGCGGACATTGAGGGCCGGACCACCAGCAGACTTAACAGGTTCGGTGTTGATCCGCGTGAACTGGACGCGGTGGCACTGGTCCCGGTCGACGTGGGCGAGGTCGACCTCTACGACCCGGCCTGGCGGACGTCGCGCGAGCCGCTGTACCGGTACGACGACCGCCACCCGGAGAAGTTGTTCGCTGAGGGTTTCCGGCCGCGCGGCCTGGGCAATTACGACCTGATGAGCAGGATCGTCGCGGACGAGCCCAGCATGTACGTGTCGTCGACCAGTGATCCGAAGCTGCATGTCAATCCGTTGAGCGGTGGGGTGTACGCAGGCCGGTTCCGCTATGTGATCGATGCTCCCGGCGGCATCGTCGTCAACGACACCATGCTCGCGTACTCGGCGGCCTATCAGCATGAGAAAGAGGTCGCGTTCGCGGGCGGTATCAAGCCGCGGTTCATCAAGGGAGCGCATGCGATCAACGCTGATGGCAGTCTCGGCGCCTACTATCCCAACCCCGCCTTCCAGCCTGAGACTGGCGTCGACGCGAGATCGAACCCAGATCGGACCCTGGCGAGGACCAAGTCGGCGCCCGCGCAGGCCATCTCTACCGCGCGTGATGGTGGTCGCCAGGCGCAGCGGCGCCCTCGCCGTGACGACGACGGCCCGGGACCACAGCGTCCGGCGCGGCGGCGGCGTCTCGCGCCGGACGGAGAGGTGGCAGAGTCCTTTTCGCACTCCTCCGGAAGCGTCTTCGTCTCCTCCGACGACGCACAGGTGCGCCGAAAGGTGGAGATCACGTTCCCCGGCGGGGTGCGCGCGGAGTACGTGACGGGGTTCGAGCACCTCGAGGGAGACCACCCGCAGGGGGAGGTTCTGCCGATGCCGGCGGCGCCTGTCACCGTGTCGGTTCTGGGGGCGCCGACCGACCAACCTGAGCCCGATCGCAGGCGCGCACGCGCCGACGCGGACGACCCGGACGCTGGGGAACCGGTGGCGAAGCGACTTCGGACGTCGGGTGTGGAGGGTGACCCGCTGAGGCAGCTCGCCGACGAGCTTGCGCTCATCCACCGGCACCTCGCAGCGTTGCCGGACGGGTTCCGCCCCGACCTGCGGATTCAGGCGGCGGTTTTCGACCAGGCGCGAGCGAACCTGACCGAGACCCCAGGCCGGCTGGCGGCGGTTCGCGAGCTGGTCGCTCAACTGCGGGAAGTCCGGCTTGAGCAGATGGCGCAGATCCACGACATCGCGCTGCGTGAGTCCACCGGCGGCGGCAATCCGCTGACCTTCTTCGAGGACGGTGTGCCTGGCGGCGTCACGAGCAAGCCGGATGCTTGGTTCGGCTTCGAGATCGAGTTCCAGATGTTCGGCCAGGAGTATCCCGAGGTGGTCAAAACACTGGGTCGACGGCTTGGGGCCAAGGGCTACGTCGACTTCGATTTTCTCCTCACCGAGCTCAATCGCAGTGAGGGCGAGGAAGGCCAGGACGTTCCGGCGGTCAGCGGCACCGACGGGCGGAGCTGGTACTATCCGACGCGCGGAGAGAGCATGCGCGACGCGGTCGCAGCGGCCGGGAGGATGCCGCGCTACGACGGCGCGGAGATCGTCGTCGCCACGCTGACGCCCGACGCGGACACCGTCGAAATGTGGCTCGGTGATCCCGTTCAGTTCGCCCATTTCGCGAAGGCGTTGAGGAAGCGCCAGGTGACGGCGGACGCGGCCGAAACCGTCGAGCTGGACGAGACTCCCCGACTGGTGCTCGCGGTGTCCGGTGGCACGCGCGGACTCGACCTCGACGAGGTCGACATCGTCGACGAGGACAGTGAGCACGACGATGAGGACGACGCGGACGGCGAGCTCAGCGCGGAAGACCTCCAGCTGCCCTTCGGTAAGTCGGTGCTCACCTACCTCGATAGCCCAGTGCTGGTGACCGGGGGACAGGTGTGGCTCACCGATGACAACCGCATCGAGTCGGACTCCGAATGGATCGAGCTGCGTCCTGGGGCGCTGCCGTTCCGGACGGGGGCTACCGAGGTCGGGGAAGCGTTGCGCCGCGCTCGTGCCGAGGCGTTCGCCGGTCCGAACGAGCGATCATCGTCGGACAAGTGGATGATCGTCGTGGAAAAGGCGCACAAGTGGGGCGTCGAGGTGGTTTCACCGGTCATGCCCGGCGACCCCGCGACGTGGGCGGAACTGAAGAGGGTACTCAAGGCGATCCGGGCGCACCGCGCCGCCAACGGCGAGCGGCCTGACGCGTCCACCACTGGTGGGCACGTGAATTTCAGTTTCACTGACCAGCTCGAACTCTCCGACTACGGCTGGCTGGCGCGGTTGAACAAGGCGTTCGAGACGGTGCTCTACCGGCTGGGCAACCACTACGGCGCGGGCGCGCCGCACCGAAACCTGTGGGCGGTCGGCCCGAACCCCGTGCCGCTCCACCCAGCCGAGATCGATTCGGTCGACGACGTACGAGAGTTGAACGAGAGCAGGAACGACGCCATCAACTTCCTGCACGTCGAGGGCGAGGCCGATGACCGGGTGGAGTTCCGGTTCTGGGCGGGCAGCTTGGACCCGGCGGTGTGGCAGGTGCACGCCGAGCTGTCGGCCGCAATGGCGCTCGCAGCCAAGGATCCGTCGATCCATCGACGGCTTGACGCGCTCATGGCTGAGCCCCGGCTGCTGGGGCCGCTGCCGTCGCCCGCCGATCGGGACGGCGCGTTGAATGAGTTGCTGGACTTCCTTGAACTACTGCCCCTCAGTCCGGCCGCGCACGAGCAGGCCGTCCGGCTTTTCGCCTGGACCGGCTGGTGGTCGCCGCAGCGAAACGACACGCACCTGCGCACACAGATGCTCAGCGGCCCCGGTGGGCGGAACTGGTATTACCCGACGCTCGGAGAGGGTGTGTCCGACGCGATCGCAACGGTCGGGAAAATGCCCCGGTACGACGGCGTGGAAATCGTCGCCGCCACGCTGACCGTCGGTGTGGACACAGTCGAGATGTGGTACGGAGAACCTGTCGCGTTCACCGCGTTCGCGACGATGTTGGACGAGCGCGGCGTCATGGTGAACGCGAGCCGCGACCTCGCGGATCCCGCCGGGGACACACATCTAGTGCTGGCGGTTTCTGAAGGCACTCGCGGACTCGACCTCGACGCGGTCGTCGAAGTGAGGGACGAGGAGATCACCGAGGCTCGGCACGGCGAGGCAGGTCAGCAGGGGACGGACGCACCGGCCACATTCGTGAAGCTGGTGCTCGAGGCGGTCGACAGCCCGGTGCTGGCGACCGGGGGACAGGTGCGGATCACCGACAACGGCCGCATTGAGTCGGATTCCGAGTGGATCGAGCTGCGGCCGGGAGCGGCACCGTTTCGCACCGGGGCGACCGAGGTCGGCGAGGCGCTGGGGCGGGCCCGAGCCGCCAGTCCGGTCGACCACGAGGATCATGAGGCGGACGAGGCCGCCGCGCAGCCGGCTCTGCCGGAGCGGGACCATTTCCCACCGGCAGTCGTGCCCGGTCAAGTGGGTCAGACGGGCCGGGCGGTCTTGCCCGCTCTGGTGCAGGCGCCCGCGCAGCAGGCGACCGCAGACGCTATCAACTGGTTGCTGCCCGCCAACTTGTACAGCAACGACAACGTGCTGACCGTGGCACACGGCCCGTCCGACGCTGCGGAGAGGACTGATGTCTTCAGCTTGTACAGCGACTACTCCGAACGGATGCACGCGCGGAGCATCAAGATGAATGACGGCACGGTCGAGGTCGTCGAAACCCCCGCGCCTTGGGCCGATGACACGAGAGTCGTGCACATCGTGCTATCGCTGGAAGGGAACCTGTTCCGCGTGCCGCTGCGTGACGGCCGCTTCGCGCTGCTCACGCCCTGGCAGATGGCGGAGAGCGTCGCCGATTCCGGGTTATTCGAATACCTGATGGCGGGGGTGGTGCGGCCGACGGTGGCCCTGTACAGCGAGATGGCCAACGGGCAGCCGGGTGACGACCAGGCCAGCATGGCTTTCCTGGAGAAGCTGTTTGAGTTGAGCGGGCCGTTTAAGTCCTTCCACCTCGCCGGCCCGACCCGTCACCCCTATCGGGGCGTCCGGGGGATCGATCGCCCGTTCGTTCCCGGCCCCGCGCTCACACTTAAGGACGTCCGATACGACGCGCGCGGCAAAGTCATCACCTTCGACCCGGGTCGTCCCGCCGACGAGAGCGTCGCCACTTCAGAGGAGACGCTCGTCGTGCGGCTGACCGGTGGGGAGCGCGCCGCCAGGGTCATGCTGTCCAACGGTCTGCACGCCGACCTTGGAGGTGCCGAGTTAGCGGCCCTGGTGCTGAGCAATCCCGTCGTCCGGACGGCGCTCGAGAACAAGTGGCGGGTGCTACTCGACACGGATGTGACCGAGGTGCGAGTCAACTACGGCGGCGTGGGTTTCGATTTCGCGGGTGAATTGCGGAAAGAAAAGTTCTTCAACGAGGTGCGTCTCCGCGCCGCCAACGGCGAGGAGACAACCGTGTCGGTCCCGCGGGCCGAGGATCTGCGCGCGGAGACGATCTACGACGAAAATGGCGAGGCTTTCGGACTGTTCCCGCACTACCCCGGTGACACGTCGACGCTGAATCGGGTGCGGCGCTGGGGGTGCGAAACCGATCCCGCGTTCCTCACCTACTTGTCAGCTGACGGGTCGTGGAAGGATGTGCCGTGGGGACTGGAAAACCGCCCCTGGATGATCTTCGCTCGGCTCGCCCCCGATGGCGCAGGATACGTCGTAGAGCTGGCCGACCGCACACAGCGTCACTTGAGCCCTTACGACTTCGGCCGGTATCTGTGCGACCTTCCCGAACTCCGTGACGCAATGGTCGCTGACAGGTCGTTCCTCGTGCTGACCATCGGGGGTCCTGTTGTCGGGCTCAAGGAGATCGCCGCCGGTGCCCTTTCCTCGGGATTCTCGCGAACATGGTACGGGTCGAAGGGCAGGACGACCTTCAAGCCGGACGGCATCCTCTCAGTGGCCGCCGCGGGCTTCGAGCGAATCGACCCGATCACGCCCGGTCCCGAGCACTTGGCGAGTTACGAGCTGGCGAACGCCAGACTGGGCGTACGAGGCCGGTTCTTCCCGTCCAACCCCTTCGACCGCGCGATGATGCATCGGCATGCCGTCCGCTCCCGGCCGCTGAACAATCGGATCCACTTCAGCATCCCGGTAGATTTTGTCGGGGGGCAGCCGGCTGACCCGACCGCGCTGTTCCGCGCTGTCCCGTACCTCTCTCCCGGCCGGGCGGACCCCCTCCGCACGTTTATTGCCAACATGCACGGCGAGGTGAACCACGGGTTTGCGTTCCAGATGACCACCAATCGCCCGCACCACCTAGGAGACACCGTAAGGCTGTCGGGGGCCCCGAGCGCAAAGGCGATCACCGCCAGCCAGTTGTTCCTCACGGCATCGGCCCAGGTGGAGGAGCTGATCCTGATAAGCTGCAGCGCGGACGCCGTCTCCGAGGAGGACGGGATCAGCTCGGTGTCCCGGATGCTGGCGGGCTGGGACCGCAGGCTGCACCGACCGAGAGTGATCGCCGCGGACGGCGTCGTGGGCGTAGACGTACAGAGCGGTGCCAGATGGGTGTACAGCGGAGGCAACTTCCGGGAGGTGCTCCCTCCAGGTGCGGCTCAGCCCGAGCCTATTCCGCTGAGTGACCTCGCGACCAACCACATCCCCGGAGCGTGGTTGCTCGGCAACGACGACACCGACCTGCGCCGCCTCGCCCGTCGGGTCGCGCGGTCCGCGGCGTGGCGGCTGTGCAACGGAGCGCCGTTGCCCGAGGTAACGATCCTCGGCTACGGCGTCGACTCTGCGGCAGGGCAGGCACAGGCAGAGCGGGCGGCCACGATCTACTACCGTGAGCTGCGGAACGAGTTCCAGCGGCTAGACGGTATGGACCTGCCGGTGACATCTGAGATCCTACTGTGGACGTTCCCGTTGACCTACGCCGAACGGCTGGCCGGCGAGCCCCTGGCCGAGGCATGGGTGTGTGTTCACCTGGACGCCTGTGAGCTGGGTGGGTCGACACTGACCCGGGGCGTGGCCGGCGAGGAAGAGATCTTGCGCGCGTTTGCCCGGCTTGACCCTCGACAGCGCCCCTAGCGCCACACACGCACGCCCCATCGCGGCGGAGACATCCCCAACCAGACGAAGAAGCGATCAGCCGAGTGAGGAACCATCATGGATTTTGTGACTGAAACGGGCGAAGAGACCCAGGCCGAAGGGCGGCTGGAGAACTGGTTGATGCTTATGGACCCGTCCTGGGCTCCGGCGTCTGAGAACGAGGCGCCGCCGCTCGAAGCCGTGGTCGGGCTGTGGCCGGCGGAGGAGGGGGGCAAGCTCGGCAAGTTCCGGCCGAACCCGGAGTACGCGCCGAGCGATGAGAACTCGCCGTCGGATCCGTTGGACGCGGTGTTGCGGCTGGTGTTGCAGGGGCGTGCGGAGGTCGAGCACATCCAGCTGATGTTGCGGGACTCGCTGTTCGATATCGCGATGAACGGTGATGGGCGTCCGCTGGTCACCAAGTCTCCTGACGACGTGCCGTGCGTGGTGGTCGCGACCGGCGAGCCGCACCGGCAGCGGATCAGCTCGCCCGACTGGCTGCGGATCGATCTCGACGAGCTGGTCGTGCTGCTCGCGGACGGGGTGGACGTGTTGTTCAATCCCGCGGGGCCGGCATCGGTGCGGCTCACCGGGGACTTCATGCGTGAGACGTTGATGCTGGACGACGAGCAGGTGGCCGAGCTGTATGCGAACCATCAGGACGTGACCGGCCTGCGCGTGATGTCGTGGACGCTCGAGGAAAGCACGCCCGGTGAGAGCGAGTCCAGCGAGAAACCCGTGTCGGACGAGGGCGCCGAGACCGCGCGGTGATGCGGGACACTTCGCCCGCCGATTCGTCCATAATGGACTAGTGCCGGTGGGCGCCTAGGTGCTTCACTCGGGCGAACCTCGTCCGGGTGCGGTAGAAGGGACGCGGTCTTCATCGTTGACACCGCGGCAGAAGTAGCCGGATGCGCTCGCTCGAACCGGTCAGATCTTTCTCCTGGCGCGGGGACGTGGAAGCGGTGCGCGGCTGGCGTTCGGGTCCTGACCTCGCCAACGGTCGAGCGTTGATCCCTATCGATTGACAATCGATAGGGATCAATCGATAATCAATGCATGTCTCGGTCGATTGTCATCGTTCTCCAGGTCCTCATCGCCGGAGCATTCGCCGCTGGGTTGTTCGCCCAGTTTGTCGTGATACCGGCGACCGCTGCCGGCGAAGTCGCGCTGTTCCCTCCCTACGAGTCCGTGCGGGTGCCCCTGGTCACGGCGGCGATCGTCTTCATCGCATGCCTTCAGGTCGCGCTGGTGACGGTGTGGGCATTGCTGCACCGGGCGGGCAAGGGGGCCGTTTTCGAGCACGGCGCGCTCGCCTGGGCGAATGTGACGATCGGCGCCCTCTTTGCCGCTGCTGTCGTGCTCGCTGGCCTGTTCGTGTATGTAACGTTCGCGGACATCCCCTCTCCTTCGGATGGGATGGAGCTCATCGGTTTGTGGCTGGGCTCTGCGGTGGCCACACTCGCCGCGACCGGGGCAGTCCTGCTGCTGTTCGTGGGACGGCACTTGTTGCGCAAGGCGATTGTGCTGCGCAGTGAGATGGACGAGGTCGTCTGATGGCGATCGTCGTCGATCTCGATGTCCAGCTCGCCAGGCGGAAGATGTCGGTGGGTGAGTTCGTTGAGGCCGTGGGCATCAGCGCGGCGAACGTGGCCGTGCTGAAGAACGGCCGTGCGAAAGCCGTCCGCTTCACCACGCTCGACGCGATCTGCCGAGTGCTCGAATGTCAGCCAGGTGACCTGCTGCGCTGGGTTCCCGACGAGTCCACCGCGTGAAAACGCGGGACCGGCTCCATCAACAGCTATGTACACAATGGATTGGTTGAAAGGAAGCACCTCGATGATGCTCGCGGCGGCCGCCCAGGCTGCCCAAGGATCTGGGCCGCTCTGGGGTGGCGCCAGTGTGCTGCTGATCGGAGCGATCGTGCTCGTGTATCTGCTGCTCGTCGTTGGCGCGCTGTTCGGTGTTTTCCGCAGCGACAAGGGTTTGGGGACGAAGCTCGCGTGGTTGTTGCTCGTCGCCTGCGTGCCGTTGTTCGGTCCGCTGTTGTGGTTCCTGATGGGGTGGAAGCCGCGGCTCGGCCACCACGGTGCCAGGGCTGGGCTCCCTGTGAATGTGGAATCTCAATGACCGTGTCAAGTCGCAGTGCTAGCGGGATTGAGGCGAGGTGGAGGTGAACAGCCGTCCGTCGCGCAGCAGGGCCCAGAGCACGTCGACCAGTCGGCGGGCCAGGACGAACAAGGCCCGGGTGTGGATCAGCCGTTCGCCGCGTTCTTGGGGCTCTTCTGCCATATCCGTGGGGTGAGATTAGGGCAGGGGACGGGGCATTGCGCCGGGCGATCGGGGGATATGCCGGATGCCACCGCGGCAACAATAGTGATACCAGACGGGCACACCGAGCCCGTCCTGCACCGAACCGGGATTACGATCGCGCGACTGATCGGCACTGCGGTGGTGGCTTCGCCGGCAGTCGTACGGTCTGGGCTGTGTGGGCACCGGTTTCTTCGTCCTTAATGGATGGTTTGCTGTCTGTGCTCGCCCGTGAAATTCGCTCAGTCGGCGGGTTCCTCTTTTACATTGTTGTGTGTCTTTTTGAAGAGGTCGACATAGTCGTCGCCGTAGTCTGCGATGATGGTTCCGTATGGGTTGGCGAGGATGTCGAATGCGTTATCTAGGACTATGAATACCATGATGGACTGAGAGCGCAAGCGTCCGGTGTTGGTGGGCATACTTAGTACGACAACGACAGGTTGTGATGTTGATGTCTTTTGTTGTGACTGGCCCGAGCACGGGCCTGACTCGCTAACCGCCACCTTGACCAATG